>NZ_JAESLA010000047.1:0-63917 GCF_017892405.1 Staphylococcus sp. GDY8P85P
TGCACCATTCAATAATAGGTGAACTCATTTTTCGTACAATCCTTTTCTAAAGCCATTATTAACTTATAATAAAAAGGCTCTATAATAACTTCGCGACTCTGTGCCTCAACCACAAAAAAAGAGATTAAACAACCTAAGGTTGCTTAATCTCAATATTAGGACTCATCAGTCCGATTTGACGAAGAGCCATTTTTTCTTTATAATTAGACAAATCGCCAACGATGATGACTATCGTTGGCGATTATTTTTTCATACTATTGATTACACATTCTCATCTGTAATTTGGCCGAGCCAATAACTGCCGGCAAAACCGACGATTAATGTGATGATTGAAAGTGTCCACTCAACACCAGTTTGAGGAAGACCTGGGAAAACGGCATAAACGGAACCAATAACGAATCCAGTTATTAATGCGAATGTGGTATAGAAGTGATGATGCAAGAAGTATTTAATAATACGACTAGATAATAAAAATCCTGCTAATACACCTAAACCTACAACGATTAATATTGGAAGGCCATCGAAGTTTAATTTAACTAAATCAGCAATGGCTAACATAATTGTTCCATAAGTACCAAATACAAGTAGCATGAATGATCCAGAAATACCAGGTAATAACATTGCACTTGAAGCACATGCACCAGCTAAGAAATATTTAATAATAAGACCAAATGATAAATCTAGTGACGTATCAGCGCTTTGATTACCAGAATTCATTAATGTTATGACTACTAAAATAATGATACCTACTAACATAATGCCATAGTGTTTTGTTGTAAATGTTTTATTAAATTTTGCAGTTCTTAATAAGTAAGGGATAATACCAATGATTAATCCTGTAAAGAAGAACATGGTAACTATTTGATGATGTTCTAATAAATAATTGATTAAGTTACTTAGTATGCCAATTGCTAAAGCCATACCAATTAATATAGGAAGTAAAAACTTTAAGCTAGGCCAAAATCGCTTGGAGAATATACCGCTTATTGAAGAAATAAAGCCGTCATATATGCCTAATAATAACGCGATAGTACCTCCACTAATTCCAGGAACTAAATCGGTTGTTCCCATACCGAACCCTTTTAATATATTAATCCATTTGAAATTTTGCATGAACGTCTCCTTTCGAAATAGGTTAAATAGCATCATAACAGACTTTTGAAGAATAATAAAATATTAAGATTGTAATATTATAATTTTTATAAATATTGCACTAAATGAATGGGGTTTGTGTCTGAATTATTTCTATTGAGAACTGTAAGCCTTTGATTATCAGTTGCAAGAAAAAATTGAGTCTTAGATAAAAATTATTTTAGATAAATAATCACTATAATTTAGAGTTTTAATAAGTTTATATTAAGGGCTATTTGCGTTATAATGAAGTGTATTAAAGTACACAAAGTCTTTTTGACTACAAATTAAAATTATTATAAACTAGTTAAGAAAACTTTATATTTACGGAGGGAATATAAATGTCATCAACATTAGAAATTAAAGACCTACATGTGTCTATTGAAGATAAAGAAATTTTAAAAGGTGTTAATTTAACTATTAATACAGGCGAAATACATGCAATTATGGGGCCAAATGGTACGGGTAAATCAACGTTATCATCAGCGATTATGGGACATCCATCATACGAAGTAACGCAAGGTGAAGTGTTACTTGACGGTGTTAACATTTTAGAATTAGAAGTTGATGAAAGAGCTAAAGCTGGTCTGTTTTTAGCAATGCAATATCCATCAGAAATCACTGGTGTAACGAATGCTGACTTCATGCGTTCAGCGATTAACGCAAAACGTGAAGAAGGACAAGAAATTAACTTAATGCAATTTATCAAGAAATTAGATAAAGAAATGGATTTCTTAGATATCGATAAAGATATGGCTCAACGTTACTTAAATGAAGGCTTCTCTGGCGGTGAGAAAAAACGTAACGAAATCTTACAATTAATGATGTTAGAACCTAAATTCGCAATTCTTGATGAAATCGATTCAGGTTTAGATATCGACGCCTTGAAAGTTGTATCTAAAGGTATTAACGAAATGCGCGGTGAAGAATTTGGTGCATTAATGATTACACACTATCAACGTTTATTAAACTACATCACACCTGACAAAGTGCATGTTATGTACGGTGGTAAAGTAGTTAAATCAGGCGGTCCTGAATTAGCTAAACGTCTTGAAGAAGAAGGCTATGAGTGGGTTAAAGAAGAATTTGGTGCTAAAGAATAATCTAGCAGTCGTTTGTTTTTAAATGATGAAACTAGATGCAGATTATTAATGTAAATTGATGCATTAATAATGACGATTGAATATGTGAGACTGAGACATCGAATATATAAACAAAGTTATTATTTCGATGGTGTTACAGTCGCTAAAATTTTTCATCAAGTAGGAGGAAAAGAGAGTTATGACAACCGAAACTTTAAACATTTCTGAAGAACAACTTGTTGATTATTCTAAAGCGCACAATGAACCTTCTTGGATGACTGAGTTACGTCAAAAAGCGTTGAAATTAACAGAAACTTTAGAAATGCCAAAACCAGATAAAACGAAATTAAGAAAATGGGACTTTGATTCATTTAAACAACATAAAGTCGAAGGACAAACGTTCAATGATTTATCAGAGCTTCCAGATGCGATTAAAAACATTATTGACGTTGAAAACACTAAAAATTTAGTCGTACAACATAATAATGCTTTAGCTTATACGCAAGTATCACAAGAAACACAAGATAATGGCGTGATTATTGAAGGCTTATCTGAAGCATTAGTTAATCACGGAGATTTAGTACAAAAATATTTAATGACAGATGCAGTTACAGTTGATGAACATCGTTTAACTGCATTGCATACGGCTTTAATTAATGGTGGCGTATTTGTTTATGTACCTAAGAATGTCGTTGTTAAAGATCCTATCCAATATGTTGTGTTACATGATGATGAGAATGCTAGCTTCTTTAATCATGTGATTATTGTTACTGAAGAAAGTGCTGAAGTGACATACGTTGAGAACTATTTATCAACTGCAAGTGGTGAAGGTAACCAACTCAACATCATTTCTGAAGTCATTGCAGGTGCAAACTCTAATATTACGTATGGTTCAGTTGACTATTTAGACAAAGGCTTTACTGGTCACATCATCCGCCGTGGTACAACTGCTGCAGATGCATCAATTAATTGGGCATTAGGTTTGATGAATGAAGGTAGTCAAATCATTGATAATACAACTAATTTAATTGGTGATCGTTCAACAAGTGAACTTAAATCCGTTGTTGTTGGTACAGGCGACCAAAAAATCAACTTAACGTCTAAAATTGTTCAATATGGTAAAGAAACGAACGGTTATATCTTAAAACATGGTGTAATGCGTGAGAATGCATCATCTGTATTTAATGGTATTGGTTACATTAAACATGGTGGTACGAAATCTATCGCTAACCAAGAGTCACGTGTCTTAATGCTTTCTGAGAATGCTAGAGGTGACGCTAACCCAATCTTATTAATTGATGAAGATGATGTAGAAGCAGGACACGCAGCTTCAGTAGGTCGTGTTGACCCTGAACAACTTTACTATTTAATGAGTCGCGGTATTTCTCAAAAAGAAGCAGAACGATTAGTGATTCATGGTTTCTTAGACCCTGTAGTGCGTGAATTACCAATTGAAGATGTTAAACGTCAATTAAGAGAAGTTATCGAACTTAAAGTTAATAAATAAACTTATCAATCCCAAAGAGATTTTTAATATAAGAAAGGTCGTGAAATAAAGTGGCCGAAACTTCATTAAATGTTGAGAAAATTATTAAAGATTTTCCAATATTAGATCAAAAAGTTAATGGAAAAAGATTAGCGTACCTTGATTCAACAGCTACAAGCCAAACGCCAGTTCAAGTACTAAACGTATTAGATGATTATTATAAACGATACAATTCCAATGTACACCGTGGTGTGCATACACTTGGCTCACTAGCTACTGATGGATACGAAGGTGCTCGTGAAACTGTAAGACGTTTCATTAACGCTAAATACTTTGAAGAAGTCATCTTTACAAGAGGAACAACTGCCGCAATTAATATTGTTGCGCGTAGTTATGGAGATGCCAATATTGAAGAAGGCGACGAAATTGTTGTTACTGAAATGGAACATCATGCCAATATTGTTCCATGGCAACAATTAGCTAAACGCAAAAATGCCTCATTAAAATTCATTCCAATGACAGAAGAGGGTGAATTAAATATTGAGGATGTTAAGGCAACAATCAATGACAACACTAAAATCGTAGCCATAGCACATGTATCTAATGTTCTAGGTACGATTAATGACGTCAAAGAAATCGCTAAAATCGCGCATGAACACGGTGCGATTATAAGTGTCGATGGTGCACAATCTGCGCCACACATGAACATAGACGTTCAAGATTTAGACGCTGATTTCTTCAGTTTCAGTGGCCATAAAATGTTAGGACCTACTGGTATTGGTGTATTATACGGTAAACGTGACTTATTAAAAGACATGGAACCAATTGAATTTGGTGGGGATATGATTGACTTTGTAAGCAAATATGACGCTACATGGGCAGATTTACCTACTAAATTTGAAGCAGGTACACCAATTATTGCTCAAGCTATTGGCTTAGGAGAAGCAATTCGCTACATTGAGAACATAGGCTTCGATGCTATTCATGAACATGAAAAAGCATTAACAGAATATGCTTATGAACAAATGTCATCGATTGAAGGACTTGAAATATACGGTCCGCCTAAAGATCGTCGTGCCGGTGTTATCACATTTAACTTAGCTGATATTCATCCACACGATGTTGCTACTGCAGTAGATACTGAAGGTGTTGCTGTAAGAGCTGGACACCATTGTGCACAACCATTAATGAAATGGTTGAACGTATCATCTACTGCGCGTGCAAGCTTCTATGTTTACAATACTAAAGAAGATGTGGACCAACTTGTTGAAGCATTGAAACAAACGAAGGAGTTTTTCTCTTATGAATTTTAATAATTTAGATCAACTTTATCGATCTGTAATTATGGATCATTATAAGAATCCTAGAAATAAAGGCGTTTTAGATAATGGCTCAATGACTGTAGACATGAACAATCCTACTTGTGGTGACCGCATTAGATTAACGTTTGATATTGAAAATGGCATCATTAACGATGCTAAATTCGAAGGAGAAGGTTGTTCTATTTCAATGTCTAGTGCATCTATGATGACTGAAGCGGTGAAAGGTCATTCACTAGGTGAAGCGATGCAAATGAGTCAAGAATTTACTAAGATGATGCTTGGTGAAGATTATGAAATCACTGAAGATATGGGAGATATTGAAGCACTTCAAGGTGTATCTCAATTCCCAGCTCGCATCAAGTGTGCAACATTAGCCTGGAAAGCACTTGAAAAAGGAACAGTTGAAAAAGAAGGTAAAGCAGAAGGTTCGACTGAAGAGTAATCGGCCAGTTTTATGTAAGACCTTATTATCTTATTTAAAGCTTAACCTTAACTTTTTACACGTTTGACTTTTTATGAAGGTTGCATATTGTTACAATGACAATAGACAATAATAAATATTAAAAATCTCGCGCACGTCGTTTTAAATATATTTAAGGAGTGATTGAAATGGCTAAAAAAGCACCTGATGTTGGAGATTACAAATATGGTTTCCACGATGAGGATGTTTCCATTTTCAGATCAGAACGTGGTTTAACTGAAAATATCGTTAGAGAAATTTCAAAAATGAAGGAAGAGCCTGAATGGATGCTTGACTTCAGATTAAAAGCTTTAAAATTATTCTATAAAATGCCAATGCCTCAATGGGGTGGCGATTTATCAGAATTAAACTTTGATGACATCACATACTACGTCAAACCTTCAGAGCATACAGAACGTTCATGGGACGAAGTACCTGAAGAAATTAAACGTACATTTGATAAATTAGGTATTCCAGAAGCTGAACAAAAATATTTAGCAGGTGTTTCTGCACAATATGAATCAGAAGTTGTATATCACAACATGGAAAAAGAATTAGAAGAAAAAGGTATCATCTTTAAAGATACAGATAGTGCTTTACGTGAAAACGAAGAACTATTCAAAGAATACTTTGCTTCTGTTATTCCAGCAGCTGATAACAAATTCGCAGCATTAAACTCAGCTGTATGGTCAGGTGGTTCATTCATCTATGTACCTAAGAATGTTAAATTAGATACACCATTACAAGCATACTTCCGAATTAACTCAGAGAACATGGGTCAATTCGAACGTACATTAATTATTGCTGATGAAGGTGCATCAGTGAACTACGTTGAAGGTTGTACTGCACCAGTTTATACTACAAGTTCATTACACTCAGCAGTAGTAGAAATCATCGTTCATAAAGATGCACACGTACGTTACACAACAATTCAAAACTGGGCCAACAACGTTTATAACTTAGTTACTAAACGTACATTTGTGCATGAGAATGGTAACATGGAATGGGTAGATGGTAACTTAGGTTCTAAGTTAACTATGAAATACCCTAACTGTGTTCTTTTAGGTGAAGGTGCGAAAGGTAGTACATTATCTATCGCCTTTGCTGGTAAAGGTCAAGTACAAGATGCTGGTGCTAAAATGATTCACAAAGCACCTAACACATCTTCAACAATTGTATCTAAATCAATTTCTAAAAATGGTGGTAAAGTAATTTATCGTGGTATCGTTCACTTTGGACGTAAAGCGAAAGGTGCACGTTCTAACATTGAATGTGACACGTTAATTTTAGATAATGAATCTACTTCAGATACAATTCCATACAATGAAGTATTTAATGACAATATTTCATTAGAACACGAAGCGAAAGTTTCTAAAGTATCAGAAGAACAATTATTCTACTTAATGAGCCGTGGTATTTCTGAAGAAGAAGCTACAGAAATGATCGTTATGGGCTTCATTGAACCATTCACAAAAGAATTACCAATGGAATATGCAGTAGAAATGAACCGTTTAATCAAATTCGAAATGGAAGGCTCTATCGGTTAATCATTCAGCATTACCGATTGTGCTTAATCATAAGTGAGTCCGGGAAAAAATAATATAATGAAGCTATTTTGCGAATTCGCAGTAGCTGACTGAACTGAGAAGACGCTTAATTCAAGCTTTTCTTAGTTCTAGTCACCCTTGCGGGGGTGGGACAACGAATTTAAAAAGAATTCTGTCCCACTCCCACTTTTTTATATAGTAATGGGTAAGTTTATTGAAAATTAGAGTAGGGAATAAGTTGAACAATACAGGTATAGTATGTGTAACTACTCATTATAGAGAAGGTGGCGTTAACATGTGGTATGACAATCAATTCACAGAGGCTTTAAATATTCAATATCCCATTATTCAAGCAGGTATGGCCGGTAGTACAACACCAGAACTTGTGGCATCTGTTAGTAATAAAGGTGGATTAGGATGTATTGGTGCAGGCTACTTTACAACTGAAAAGTTAGAACAAGAAATAGAACAAGTTCGATCGTTAACAACGCAACCATTTGGCGTAAACTTATTTGTACCAGGGCATCATACGTATAGCGATGAACAAGTTGAGCGTATGAATGCTTGGCTAAAACCTTACCGTAAGGCTTTAAATCTTGAAGAACCTGTCATTAATATCTCAGAAACACAACAATTTAACCAGGCAATTCACATGATAATTAAAAAGAAAATACCAGTGTGTTGCTTTACCTTTGGTATACCATCACAAGATATCATTAAACAACTGAAAGATGCTCAAGTCACTTTAATAGGTACGGCAACATCTGTTGATGAAGCAATTGAAAACGAACAGGCAGGCATGGATATAGTAGTTGCTCAAGGTAGTGAAGCAGGTGGCCATAGGGGGTCATTTTTACCAAGTAAACAGCAATCAACACCACTAATTGGCACAATGAGTTTAATTCCTCAAATTGTTGATCAAGTCACGATACCAGTTATTGCTGCAGGCGGTATCATGGATGGTCGTGGCGTATTAGCTAGTCAAATACTAGGGGCGCAAGGCGTTCAGATGGGGACAGCGTTTTTAACTACAGTGGAAAGCGGTGCGAATGATTTAGTGAAACAAGCGGTACTACATAGTAAGGAAACGGACACTATTGTTACGGACGTCTTTAGTGGTAAATTTGCGCGTGGCATCCATAATGAATTTGTGGAAAAAATGTCGCGATATGAAGGTGTTCTACCACCGTATCCAGTTCAAAACCAATTAACCAATGCAATTAGAAAGACTGCGGCTTCCAATGGTAAACGTGAATGGACACATATGTGGAGTGGTCAATCGCCACGTTTAGCTACAGCGCAACATGTAGATCAATTCATGGATAAACTTGTCGAACAAATCGAGGCGTTATTGAAGGCTGTGCAGTAGTATGGATTTATAAAAACGTTGTGAGCTGAAGTGGGCCGCATTTTCAAAAAATAATAAGATAATGTAAAGATGGGATAGAACAAGTGATATCTTAAAATTGAATATGGTATCATATACCTGGTGATAAAAATGATTAATATAGGTCTTACTGGATGGGGCGATCATGATACGTTATATGAAGATTTGGAACGACAGTCGGACAAGTTACAAACGTATGCAAGTCACTTTCCTATTGTTGAACTTGATGCATCATATTATGCCATCCAACCTGAACGAAATATCATGAAATGGATTAAAGAAACACCTGATCGCTTTGAATTTGTTGTGAAAATTCATCAAGCGCTCACATTGCATGCAGATTATAAAGATTATGCAGAAACAAGAAGTGAATTATTTGCGCAATTTAAGCGTATGTTACAACCACTCATTGACCATCATAAATTAGCTATGGTATTAGTTCAATTTCCACCTTGGTTTGATTGTACGGCACAGAACATCAAGTATATCTTATACGTTCGTCAGCAATTATCTGATATACCGCTTTGTGTTGAATTTCGTCATCAATCATGGTTTAACGAACAATTTAAAGAGCAAACGCTCTCATTTTTAATGGAACACCATATAATTCATTCAGTTGTTGATGAACCACAAGTAAGAGAAGGATCCATACCACTCGTTAACCGTATTACTACTGAAACAGCGTTCGTCCGTTATCATGGAAGGAACAGACAAGGATGGACTAAAAAAGATATGACAGATCAAGAGTGGCGTGATGTGCGATATTTATATAATTACAATAAGGAAGAGCTTACCGATTTAGCTAATAAAGTTAGGATTTTAGAACAAAAAGCCAAAAAAGTTTATGTCGTATTCAATAATAATTCGGGTGGCCATGCTGCTCAAAATGCTAAAACATATCAAGACATTTTAGACATTGAATACACAGGTTTAGCTCCCCAACAATTAAAATTATTCTAAGAGGCGAAATATAATGTTAGTGACAATTATTTTATTAGTGCTTATCGGTCTTTTCTCTGCCATTTTAGGGTCATTAGTAGGCATTGGTGGAGGTATTATCATTGTTCCTACACTGGTTTATTTAGGCGTGACGCACGATGTATTACATGGTATAACTCCGCAAATAGCAATAGGAACATCATCTGTGATTTTAATCGTCACAGGTTTATCTTCATCACTAGGCTATTTAAAGACGAAGCAAGTGGATATCAAGAATGGCTCTATTTTTTTATTTGGTTTACTACCAGGTTCCTTGCTTGGGTCATTTTTAAGTAGATACCTTACTTTAGAATCATTCAATTTATATTTTGGTATTTTCATGATTATTGTCTCTATTATTTTAATGGTAAGACATAAAATCAAACCGTTTAAAATCTTTGATAAAGAGAAATATCGTAAAACGTATATTGATTCTGAAGGCAAGACGTATCATTACAGTGTACCGCCTTTATTTGCATTTGTTGCGACGCTATTTATCGGTATATTAACTGGTTTATTCGGTATTGGTGGTGGCGCATTAATGACGCCACTCATGTTAATCGTCTTTAGATTTCCACCTCATGTTGCAGTAGGTACAAGTATGATGATGATCTTCTTTTCAAGTGTAATGAGTTCCATAGGGCATATCATACAAGGTCATGTTGCGTGGTCTTATTCTATCGTCCTCATTATTTCAAGTTACATTGGTGCTCAAATTGGTGTGCGTGTCAATCACTCAATTAAATCTGAAACGGTTGTCACACTTTTGCGTACGGTGATGTTGATAATGGGTGTGTACTTAATTATTAAATCTTTTCTTTAAATAAAAATAGGGGGAATTTAAGTGAAGTTAACCATTTTTCACACGAACGATATTCATAGTCATTTAAACGAATATGCACGTATTACATCTTATATGGCAGAACATAGACCTCAACTTCAACATCCCTCACTCTATTTAGATATAGGCGACCATGTAGATTTATCTGCACCGGTGACTCAAGCAACGATAGGGCGTAAGAATGTCGAGTTGCTTAACGAGGCACATTGCGATATTGCGACAATTGGTAATAATGAAGGAATGACGATTTCACATGAAGCGTTAAATCAGTTATATAACAATGCGACGTTTGACGTGATTTGCACCAATGTTATTGATGAAGAAGGTCAATTACCACAACATATTGCTGCTTCATGTATTAAAGACATTGAAGGTGTTCGTATTTTATTCGTGGCGGCTACAGCAGCGTTTACGCCATTTTATCGCGCACTTGATTGGATTGTTACAGATCCGTTAGAAGCGATTAAAGATGAAATTGCCAATCAACAAGGTAATTACGATGTACTTATTGTGATGAGTCATGTTGGTATCTTCTTTGATGAAAAGTTATGCCAAGAGATTCCAGAAATTGATGTCATTTTAGGTAGTCACACACATCATCATTTTGATAATGGTGAAATGAACAATGGTGTACTCATGGCTGCTGCCGGAAAATATGGATATTACTTAGGTGAAGTTAATTTAACTATTGAAAATAAAAAGGTTGTTAATAAAGAAGCCATGATTTATCCAGTTGAAACGTTGCCTTTAGTTGATACGGATTATGAGTCTGAAGGGAAAGCGCTTATGAGTGAGCCAGTGATTGATCATCCTATCAATTTAAGTAGTCAAACCGATGTGATTACTAAAACAACGTATTTATTAGCAGAAAGTGTATTCGAATTCACGAATACAGATTGTACAATTATTAATGCAGGGCTTATCGTAAAAGGCGTTGAAGCAGATCGACTAACAGAATACGACATTCATAAAATGTTGCCACATCCGATTAATTTAGTGCGTGTACGTCTAACAGGTGTTGAACTTAAAAAAGTCATTATCAAAAGCCAAAAGCAAGAATATATGCATGAACATGCGCAGGGCTTAGGCTTTAGAGGCGATATTTTTGGTGGGTATATATTATATAATTGCGGCTATATTCAGTCAGACAATCGCTTTTTTGTTAATGGTGAAGAAGTGATTGATGATAAGACATATACGCTAGGAACAGTTGATATGTATACCTTTGGTCGATATTTCCCAATATTAAAAGGTAAATCAATTGATTATTTAATGCCTCAATTCCTTAGAGATATTTTCAAGGATAAGTTATTAAGATTATAATAAAATAGTGCAAGATATATTTGTTTATTAAATAGAAATTGTGTGAATCACGAAATTTATAGCTTATTACGTTTTAATTTAATGTAAAGTTCGTTATAATAGGAAAAGATAGATTATACAGGAGGGTATACGTGGTTATGGCTACTAAAAATGAAGAAATCTTACGTAAACCAGATTGGTTGAAAATTAAGCTTAACACGAACGAAAACTATATTGGCCTCAAGAAAATGATGCGTGAAAAAAACTTACACACTGTTTGCGAAGAAGCAAAGTGTCCAAATATACATGAATGTTGGGGAGCTAGACGTACGGCTACATTTATGATTTTAGGTGCGGTATGTACAAGAGCATGTCGTTTCTGTGCTGTTAAGACAGGCTTACCTAATGAATTAGATTTAAATGAACCAGAACGTGTTGCAGAATCAGTTGAATTAATGAACTTGAAACACGTCGTTATCACTGCTGTTGCCCGTGATGACCTAAGAGATGCAGGTTCAAACGTTTATGCTGAAACGGTACGTAAAGTACGTGAGCGTAATCCATTCACTACAATCGAAATCTTACCATCAGATATGGGTGGTGACTATGAAGCACTAGAAACTTTAATGGCTTCTAAACCAGATATCTTAAACCACAACATCGAAACAGTACGTCGTTTAACACCAAGAGTTCGTGCACGTGCTACATATGAACGAACATTAGAATTCTTACGTCGCTCTAAAGAATTACAACCAGATATTCCTACTAAATCAAGTTTAATGGTTGGCTTAGGTGAAACGATAGAAGAAATCTACGAAACAATGGATGATCTTCGTGCAAATGATGTAGACATACTAACAATTGGTCAATATTTACAACCATCACGTAAGCATTTAAAAGTTGAAAAATATTATACGCCATTAGAATTTGGTAAATTAAGAAAAGTAGCTATGGACAAAGGATTCAAACACTGTGAAGCTGGCCCTATGGTACGTAGTTCTTATCATGCTGATGAACAAGTAAATGAAGCGGCTAAAGAAAAACACCGTCTAGGTGAAGAAAAATTACAACAAAATTAATTTAAACACGTGAATAGTTTAGATTAAGTTTTTAGAGACTTAGGTTGCACACTTTTTACTAAATTGTGTAATCTAAGTTTTTATTATACGAGTTAAAGGTGACAAATTATGATTAAGATAGGTCAACAATATTTTGAAATCATTGAAGATTATAGATCGTGTTTTGATGAAGAATTAGTTGCATCGAGATATTCAGATATATTAGATAAATATGATTTTGTCGTAGGAGATTTTGGATATGACCAGTTACGTTTAAAAGGCTTTTACAAAGATACCAATAAGAAAGCTGAAATATCTAAACGTTTTTCAAGTATTCAAGATTATATATTAGAATATTGTAATTTTGGTTGTCCTTATTTTGTATTGCGTCATTTATCTAATAAAGAAGTGCAACAATTAGAACATGAAAAAGATGATGTCATTTTGTCGGATACAGAAGATAAGTTGCATGACGTTAAAATTAAACCTACGATTCAAGAAGTTAAACACCATGATGATAAACAATAGAAATAATCAAATAAGCTGTGAAAAAATCAGGATAAAAGATTTTTTCACAGCTTATTTAAATTGAAATTATTGAATAACTTGATTCAGATATTCAATAATTTCATCACTTTCTTCTTGGCTTACACCTAGAATATGCGCGATGTAGCCTTCTTCTTCAATATCATCTGTACCGATGATACCAAATTTATTTGTTTGCATATTTAGCACAAGCGTCTTGCCATAATGACGGTCTGTTTGAACAAGCATTAAATCATATCGACTGTGTTCACCTACAAAGCCTACAAATTGCACTTGGCTTTGTTCTTCATCGTCATATAAGTACATATCTATCATTAGAGTAGAACTCCTTTTATCTTTGTATTTTAATTTAGTATAACGACAAATGAAGACCGATGCAAAACTGTGATATGATAGACATATTAAGAGGTGAAGGATATGTATTTTGTAGATAAAGATCAACTTACTTTAAAATTAACTTACTTAAATCAATTAATTAAAGATTATGAAGCAAATAAAGAAAATCATTATGCATTTGAACGTATCGCTCAAATGTTAATTGAATCATCTGTGGATATAGGGAATATGATTATTGATGGTTTTATCTTGAGAGACCCTGGAAATTATAAAGATGTCATTGATATTCTTGAACTTGAAGGTGTTATTTCGAAATCTACACAGCAACGTGTAAATGAAACGATTGATGTTAGAAAGCAGTTCGCACACAATTACACGGAATTAGATGATACTAAGATTCAACCGTTATTTGATCATGCTTTGCCGTATTATGAACAGTTTATTCAAGAGGTAACGCAATTCCTTGAGAAAGAGAATGTGCCGGTTACTGCTTTTGGAAAAGGAGACAACAGCTAATGAAGAATTATAAAGGTTATTTAATCGATTTAGATGGAACAATGTATTTAGGTACAGACGAAATTGATGGTGCAGCACAATTTATCGATTACTTAAACAATCATCAAATTCCACATTTATATGTTACAAACAATTCTACAAAGACACCTGAAGAGGTAACGCAAAAATTAAAAGAGATGAAGATTGATGCGAAACCTGAAGAGGTTGTCACATCTGCGTTAGCAACAGCCAATTTTATTGCCGGTGAGAAAAGTGATGCTACAGTATATATGTTAGGTGGTAATGGCTTACGCACAGCATTAACTGAAGCTGGATTAACTGTAAAAGATGATGAAAATGTAGATTATGTTGCGATAGGTTTAGATGAAAATGTCACTTATGAGAAGTTAGCCGTTGCAACGCTTGCAGTACGTAAGGGTGCACGTTTTATTTCAACAAACCCAGATGTATCTATTCCTAAAGAACGTGGTTTCTTACCAGGTAATGGTGCAATTACGAGTGTAGTAAGTGTATCAACGGGTCAAGCCCCTCAATTTATTGGTAAACCTGAACCAGTCATTATGGACATTGCATTAGATATTTTACAATTGGACAAATCTGATGTAGCAATGGTCGGTGATTTGTACGATACAGATATCATGTCAGGGATTAATGTCGGTGTAGATACGATTCATGTTCAAACAGGTGTAACGACGTATGAAGAATTACAAGAGAAAGATCAACAACCTACATATTCATTTAAAGATTTAAATGTAGCAATTGCAGAATTAGAAAAAAATGCCCAAAAATAGATAAAGGGGTGGCACGACAATGGTGAAAATTCTAGTCACACGTCAGATTCCAAATCGTTTCATTGAGCAATTGGAACAACTCGGCGACGTTAAAATGTGGGAAGAAGCATTTGAACCTATGCCTAGAGCGCAATTTTTGAAGGAAATAGAAGACGTAGATGCATGCTTTATTACATTGAGTGAAACGATAGATGCAACCTGTCTGGAACACGCGAAAAACGTGAAGATTATTGCAAATATGGCGGTTGGTTTTGACAATATTGATGTTGAGTTAGCAAATCAAAAAGGTATTGTTGTCACTAATACGCCTCAAGTACTTACTGAAACAACAGCTGAATTAGGATTCACATTAATGTTAGCTGTAGCGCGACGTATTGTTCAAGCAGAACACTACGTTCAAAATGGCGAATGGAAAAGTTGGGGGCCTTATTTGTTATCAGGCAAAGATGTCCATGGATCGACTGTAGGTATTTATGGTATGGGTGATATTGGAAAGAGCTTTGCACGTCGATTGCAAGGGTTTAAAGCAAATATCTTATATCATAATCGCTCTAGACATGAAGATGCAGAAACGCAACTCAATGCAACCTACGTATCGTTTGATACGTTATTAGCAGAAAGTGATTTCGTCATATGTACTGCACCGTTAACGCCGGAAACGGAAAATAAATTTGATAAAGATGCATTTTCAAAAATGAAAAACGATGCGATCTTTATTAACATTGGCCGTGGCGCTATTGTAGATGAGGAAGCATTAATTGATGCATTGAACAATCAAGATATTGGTGGTTGTGGCTTGGATGTTTTACGCGAAGAACCTATTCAGCTTGACCATCCACTACTGAAAATGCCTAATGCAATTATATTACCGCATATTGGCAGTGCTTCAGTAGCAACGAGAGATCACATGATTCAATTATGTGTGGATAATATTGCTGCGATATTAAAAGGGGAAGCACCACTTACACCAGTAACAAATAAATAAAGCGATATAGAACTTCTAACGTTAAGGTAATGATTTACTATTTAACGATAGAAGTTCTTTTATATTATCTAACAGTTTTGTTATGTCGTATGTAATTGTTAAGTAGGTTAATTGGTACTAATATAATTAATGTCATTTAAATTCATCCATGCCATTACAAGGCGTAGTTAATATGGATACTGACTCACTTACTTCTATGGACTTGGAAATATGAATGTCAGTGTCGTTATCACAACGACTTGAAGTGCAAAATTTAATTTGCTATAAAAACAAATTTTAATTATAATAAGATGAATGTATAATATATAAAAATTATATTTAATGAATTTACTTTTTCGGAGCTTCAAATATCCTTCGCGGGAAAAACGATTAATCCGCTCCGATAATTGACATGATAGTGAGGTGCAATAGTGCATTGAAAGAAAATAATCATAAAATAATGCAATATTATGAGAAAGCTAAACCCTATTTAGTAACGCTTCTCTATTTAGCTATATTTATTGCGCTGTACCTAATTTATGGTTCCGGCGATACACATAATAATTTCATTTATAATGAATTTTAATAAGGAGTCTAATTATGACAGATATCATAAATTTAATAAATGACTTCGGTCAACGTCATCCTCAACGTGCAGCAGTTAGACATAAAGATGAAACATTAACATATCAACAATTAATGGATGAATCTAGTAAATTAGCGCATCTATTACAAGATAATCAGAAACCATTAATCGTATACGGACATATGTCTCCTTATATGTTAGTGGGTATGATAGGTGCGATTAAAGCAGGGTGTGGATATGTACCAATTGACACATCCGTACCGAGTGAACGTGTAAACATGATTATAAATAAGGTTCAACCTGAAATGTTATTTAACACAACAGATACACGCTTAAATCAGCCTGGTATTCAAGAGCTGACAATCCAAAGTATCCAAGACTCAGATAATCCAACACTATTTGATAGTCAAATGGGATTAACAGACGTGGTATATACAATCTTTACATCTGGCTCAACAGGTGAACCTAAAGGGGTTCAAATTGAATATGCAAGTTTAATTGAGTTTGCAGAATGGATGGTATCACTTAACGAGTCTGAAGGTGCACAAGAATGGTTAAATCAAGCACCATTTTCATTCGACTTATCAGTCATGGCAATCTATCCTTGTTTAACTTCTGGTGGCACATTAAATTTAGTAGATAAGGACATGATCAACAAACCTAAATTATTGAATGACATGTTAGTTAATACACCAATAAATGCATGGGTGTCTACACCATCATTTATGGAAATGTGCCTATTATTACCTAACCTTAATGAAGCAAGTTACCCAAGTTTAAATCATTTCTTCTTCTGTGGAGAAATCTTGCCGCATAGAACTGCTAAAGCTTTACTTGATAGATATCCAAGTGCGGTAGTTTATAACACGTATGGACCTACCGAAGCGACAGTTGCAGTTACAGGTGTTAAATTGACGCCTGAAATTATTGAAACGTATAATCCGCTACCAGTTGGTGTTTCAAGACCGAATACAACCTTATTTACAACGGATGAGGGTGAACTTGTAATTAAAGGTAATAGTGTTAGTTTAGGTTATTTAGATAATAAAGAAAAAACAGAAGCGGTATTCAACTTTGAAGATGGCCTTCGCATTTATCATACTGGTGATAAAGCAATCGAAAAAGACGGACAATGGTTCATTCAAGGAAGAATTGATTTCCAAATTAAACTTAACGGTTACCGCATGGAATTAGAAGAAATTGAAACGCAACTTAGACAGTCAGCATTCGTAAGAGAAACCGTAGTCGTACCAGTGTATAAAAATAACAAGGTTATACACTTAATCGGTGCGGTTGTTCCAACCGAAGAAGTTAAAGATGATTTGGAAATGACAAGACAAATTAAATCCGAACTCAAATCTCGCTTACCTGAATATATGATTCCGAGAAAATTTGTTTGGATGAAACAATTACCATTGACTTCAAACGGAAAGCTTGATCGTAAACAAGTGGCAGAGGATATTAACGCATGATTCCATATGGTACGTTTACCTTCTTCTTAGTTGCATTTATAGTACTTTTACCAGTCATCATACTCGGATTCTTAGGTAAGCGAAGCTATATATATAACGGTATAAGTACTGCAATTATGATTGTCGTCATTTTTTCATCAGATAAACATAATTTATTCGGTAATAAATATTTAAGTATTCAACTTATTAGTTTTATCATTTATCTCATTTGGCAAGTGCTATTAATCATGGGATATTATAAATCGAGACAGAAAAATAATACATTTAGTAAGTTTGTCATAGTGATGATTTTATCCATTTTACCATTAGCGATTGTTAAAGTATTACAAAGCTCATGGTTAGGTGGTCAACAAATTCACTTCCATGAACATAAACTAATTGAATTTGTAGGTTTCCTAGGTATTTCATATGTAACGTTTAAAAGTATCCAGTTAATTATGGAAATACGCGATGGCTCTATAAAAGAAATTAAAGTGGGCAAGTTGTTCCAATTTATTTCTTTCTTCCCAACAGTGTCTTCAGGGCCGATTGATCGCTATAAACGTTTCGTCAAAGATGATAAAAAGGTTCCTACAGGTGAACAATATAGAGAAATGGTTGCTAAAGCGATACATATGATTATGCTTGGTTTCTTGTATAAATATATACTCGCTTATTTAATCAATGTCTATGCAATTCATCCATTATTGATGGATTTGAATGGTTTTACGCATAAATGGCTGTATATGTATGCTTACAGTTTTTATTTATTCTTTGATTTCGCAGGATATAGTTTGTTTGCTGTAGCGGTAAGTTATTTATATGGTATCAATACACCACCTAACTTTAAGCAACCTTTCAAAGCGAAGAATATTAAAGATTTCTGGAACAGATGGCATATGTCATTATCATTCTGGTTTAGAGATTGTATCTATATGCGTACATTATTTTATATGTCACGTAAGAAAACATTCAAAAGTCAATTTGCGATGTCTAATTTCGCATTCTTCCTAAACTTCTTTATCATGGGTGTGTGGCATGGTTTAGAGTTATTCTATATCGTTTATGGTATTTATCACGGCCTGATGTTTATCGGTTATGGTTACTATGAACGTTGGAGAAAGAAACATCCACCACGTTGGCAAAATGGTTTTACTACAGCATTAAGTATTATCATTACATTCCATTTTGTAGCATTTGGATTTTTAATCTTTTCAGGAAAATTAATTTAAAAGGAGTCATAAATTATGGAATTTAAAGAACAAGTATTAGATTTATTAGCTGATGTGGCAGAAAATGATGTTGTAAAAGAAAACCCTGATGTTGAAATCTTTGAAGAGGGTATTATCGATTCATTCCAAACAGTAGGATTATTACTTGAAATTCAAAATAGATTAGGTATTGAAGTATCAATCATGGATTTCGATCGTGATGAGTGGGCAACTCCTAACAAAATTGTTGAAGCATTAGAAGAATTACGATGAAATTAAAACCATTTTTACCAATTATTATTAGCGGCATATTATTTCTAGCCTTTGTGTTAATGCCTGCTAGCTGGTTTACTGGATTAGTCACGAACAAGGCTGTCGCTGATAATAGAATATCTTTAACAGATCAAGTTCTTAAAGGTACGCTCATTCAAAATAAACTATTTAGTAATGACAATTATTATCCTATCTATGGGTCTAGTGAATTGAATAAGTTAGATCCATTTAACCCTGCACTTGCATTACACAATAGAAAAGACACTAAGCCAATCTTTTTAGTGGGTACGGGTGGTAATACCGATTTAATTAATGCAATTGAATTAGCTGGTCAATATGATCAACTTAAAGGGAAAAAGATAACGTTTATTATTTCGCCACAATGGTTTAGTACGCATGGTGTGAATAATCGTGATTTTGCAGCACGAACAACACCTACCCAAATTAATCAGTTATTTCAACAAAAAGATATGCCTTCAGAATTAAAGGAAAGATATGCCAAACGCTTATTACAATTTAAAAGTGCGTCAAATAAAGCATTCTTGAAAGATGTTGCTAACAATCATGGCGAGGTAGATGGTCATTATGTTTCACGCTTTAAAGAGAATCAATTACTTAAGATTGAAGCAATTAAAACATACTTCTCATTTGATAAATCACCTTTATCACATGTGAAAACGATAACTGAACCAAATGCGTCATGGAAAGAAATGCAAGATAAAGCTATAGCTTTAGGTGAGAAACGCTCATCATCTAATAACTATGGCATCCGCAATGAATATTGGAAACAATTGATGCACCAAAAGCCGATGAATCATCGTCAATATGAGTTTAAAATGAACTCTCCAGAATTTAATGATTTATCATTATTAGTAGATACGATGCATCAAGCAGGTGCAGACGTACAATATGTCATTTTACCGGTAAATGGTAAATGGTATGATCATTTAGGTATTAAACGCGCCACAAGAGAACCTGTCTATAAGAAAATACACCAAACTGTTGAAGCACATGGTGGTAAAGTGTATGACATGTCAGATAAAGACTATGAAAAATATGTACTTAGTGATGTCGTTCACGTAGGTTGGAAAGGTTGGGCGCATATGAACCAACACATCGTTCAACATATGAATGATGATAATAAAGATCAAGAAAAACATCATGATCATAAATAATAAATAAAAGCACCAATGATTAGCGTGTGAAAACGCTGCTCATTGGTGCTTTATTGTATATATAAACGATATATGAGACGTTTAGAATACTTGTTCAACTTCGATAACGCCTGGAACTTCTTCGTGTAATGCACGTTCAATACCGGCTTTTAATGTGATTGTTGAGCTTGGACACGTACCGCAAGCTCCGTGTAATTGTAATTTCACGATGCCATCTTCAACATCTACTAACGTACAGTCTCCGCCGTCACGTAATAAAAAAGGACGTAAACGCTCAATGACTTCAGCTACTTGATCAAACATTGTTGCATTCTCAGTAGGCATGAGATATGTCTCCTTTCAAGTAAATTACTTCATAAATTGATTATTTATTTATTATAATAGATAAAGAAAGAAAAATCTATAAAACAAAACGGGGGATTTGAGTATGACTAAAGTTAGCGTGGTAGTTTACGGCGCAGATGTTGTGTGTGCGAGTTGTGTCAATGCGCCAACATCATTGAATACATTTGAGTGGATTAAGCCTTTATTAGAAAGAAAGTATCCAGACATTCAATTTGAATACACATATATTGATTTTCAAAAACAAACAGAAAATTTAAGTGATCACGACCAACACTATATTGAACAACTTGAGGAAGATGAGTTGTTCTATCCATTAATTACAATGAATGATGAGTATGTAGCAGATGGATATATTCAAACGAAGCAAATTACCAACTTTGTCGATAAACATTTTGCAAATTAATATCAATCTCTATAATAGTAAAATAGAACACGGGATTAAGTCTGAGCATGCTCAGGCCTAATCCCGTGTTTCATCTTAACCGTTATGATATTTATATAGCCATAAAACACCAGATTTAAGTATATGCGCAAGACGTCCGGTAACTGTACGGTCCATAATATAGGCAAATCCTTTCTTTTCACCAAGAGAACCAAGGAAACCTTGAACTTTTAATTCGGGCATTTTATCTGGTAGTGGTTCATTATTCCATTGTTTCTTGAGTACATCAGCGATTTGATCACCTTGTACTTCAGCTAATTGAGCACTTGGTGCATGCGGTAAATCAGCACAATCACCAACGATAAATACATTTCGATACGTTGGCACTTGATGATATTGATTAATAATGACACGTCCGCTTCGATTGATATCGATAGGTAAGTGTCTTACAACTTCAACAGGTTGAATACCCGCAGTCCAGACAACCAAATCAACATTTTCTGGTGACCCACTATTATAAATTTTACCTGGTTCTACTTTATCAATTAAAGAATTTGGAACGACTTTCACATTGTTTTCGCGGAACCATTTGGCAATATAGTTACTTAATTTTTCAGGGAAATTTCTTAAAATGCGTTCACCACGATCATAAAGGATAACTTCTAAATCTTCACGACTTTCACGCAGCTCACTTGCTAATTCGATACCACTTAATCCAGCACCAACAATGCCTACACGCGCACCACTAGGTAATTCACTAATACTGTGGAATGTCTCGCGAGCTTTAGAAAGTGTTTGAATGCTGTGCGTATACGCGTCAGCACCAGGCACATTATGATATTTATCTTCGCAACCTAAGCCAATGACTAATTCATCATAATCCACCTTCGTATGACCAACAGATACGATTTGAGCATCTAAATCAATATCATTAATTTCGCCATAAATCGTATTAATGCGTTCTGAATCAGGAAAATTCATGCGCACATCATTATCAGACTTAGTACCCGCTGCTAAAGCATAAAATTCTGGTTTCAAACCATGAAATGGCATACGGTCAATTAATGTTAAAGTATAATTTTCTGGTAATGCATCTGGTAGAATACGCGACATGATACGCATATTACCATAGCCACCACCAAGTAACACTAAATTTTTCATTTGTTATACCCCTTTATAAAAAATTTGTTATTCCGAAATAAATTTTGACTTATACCCTTTGAATTAAGCAAACTTTTGTAAATGAACGATACTTTAATTTGAAAACTTTAAATTAATAAAGTTATTTATCGCCGACATTTATTGCCCCTAACAATAAAGTGTGCGATATATGTATATGTGTATTATATCTTTTTTTCAAAATGACTACAATGAAATGTATGATATGGAAAATGAAGTTAATGATTTCTAGTCGGAGAAATTCGTTATAAATAGTATGAAAATGATGAGCCAGGACAATGCAGTTCTAAGTTAGATTTGTTATAATAATGTAATTAAAAAATGAAGAAGAAGGTGAAGTATGTTTCCATTAGTCGAATTTTGCATTTCTAATATGGCAAAAGGCGGAGACTACGTTTACGATAAACTTGATAACGATCCCAATGTGGATGTATTAGAATATGGATGTTTAAACAACTGTGGCGTATGTTCATGTGGGTTGTATGCATTAGTAGATGGTGATACTGTTGAAGGTGATACACCTGATGAGTTATTAAGCAATATTTATAAACATATAGAAGAGAATGATTTTACTAACTTATTATAGGAGGAATAATTTATGCCAACTGTAACATTAACTGAAGCGGCAGCGTATGAAGTTAAAGATATGTTGAAGAGCAATGACATGGAAGATGGCTATTTAAAGATTAAAGTAAACGGTGGTGGTTGCACAGGCCTTACGTATGGTATGTCAGCCGAAGAACAACCTGGCGAGAATGATGAAGTACTCGAATTCTACGGTTTGAAAGTATTAGTAGATAAATATGATGTACCTGTATTAAATGGGACAACGATTGATTTTAAACAATCTTTAATGGGTGGTGGCTTCCAAATTGATAATCCAAATGCCATCGCTTCATGTGGCTGTGGTAGTTCATTCAGAACTGCTAAAGTAGCTGGAAACCCTGAAGAATGCTAGGATAAATTCAAATCATTTGTCTCTATCATTGATTTTCAAAGACGTCATTGTATGGATAATATGATTATTTTAATATTCGTCTTGTTGTAGCTTGAAAATGAACTATAAAAGCTATAAAATTGAAGATGGATTGAACTTTGTCTTTTTTGTGAACGTAAGTTCATAAAATCGAACTGAAAATGAAAGTGTTGACTAAGACTATAAATGGGGATGAACAGTTAGGTTAAGTGCAAAGTCTTTGGATAGAATCAGATAAACATATATTAAAGTAAACTATATTGTTATGTCTGAACTTTGTTATGTTCTGAAGTTTGTAGCCTTTTTCTACATTTAAGAAAATAATAATGAAAGCTTAGGTGAATGAAATGGCACAAGATCGTAAAAAAGTACTTGTTTTAGGTGCAGGTTATGCTGGTTTACAAACAGTAACTAAATTACAAAAAGAACTTTCTGCTGAAGAAGCGGATATTACATTAATTAACAAAAATAAATATCACTATGAAGCAACTTGGTTACACGAAGCTTCAGCTGGTACATTAAATTATGAAGATTTAATTTACCCAATTGAAAGTGTAATTAAAGAAGATAAAGTTAAATTTATCAATGCAGAAGTAACTAAAATCGATCGTAACGCTAAAAAAGTAGAAACTAATCACGGTATCTATGATTACGACATTTTAGTAGTAGCATTAGGTTTCGAAAGTGAAACATTTGGCATTGATGGTATGAAAGACTATGCATTCCAAATCGAAAATGTTGAAACTGCACGTAAATTATCTCGTCATATCGAAGATAAATTTGCTAACTACGCAGCTTCTAAAGAAAAAGACGATAAAGACTTAGCTATCTTAGTTGGTGGCGCAGGCTTTACAGGTATCGAATTCTTAGGTGAATTAACTGAAAGAATTCCTGAATTATGTAATAAATATGGTGTTGATCAAAACAAAGTTAGAGTAACTTGTGTTGAAGCTGCACCAAAAATGTTACCAATGTTCTCTGACGAATTAGTTAATTATGCAGTTAGCTACTTAGAAGACCGTGGTGTTGAATTCAAAATTGCTACACCAATCGTTGCATGTAACGACAAAGGTTTCGTCGTTAAAATTAACGATCAAGAACAACAATTAGAAGCAGGTACAGCAATCTGGGCTGCGGGTGTTCGCGGTAGTAAATTAATGGAAGAATCATTCGAAGGCGTTAAACGTGGTCGTATCGTGACTAAACAAGATTTAACAATTGAAGGTCATGATGATATCTTCGTTATTGGTGATGTTTCAGCATTCATCCCAGCTGGTGAAGAACGTCCATTACCAACTACAGCACAAATTGCTATGCAACAAGGTGAACACGTTGCTAAAAGCATTAAAAATATCTTAAACGGTCAAGCACCAACAGACTTCGAATATGTTGACCGTGGTACTGTATGTTCATTAGGTTCTCATGACGGTGTAGGTATTGTTTACGGTAGAGATATTACTGGTAAAAAAGCTGCATTCATGAAAAAAGTTATCGATACACGTGCAGTATTCAAAATTGGTGGCGTAGGCTTAGCATTTAAAAAAGGTAAATTCTAAGTTATTACTTTAATCTAGTCATCCTTGCGGGGGTGGGACGACGAATTTATAAAGAATTCTGTCCCACGCCCTCTTTTTTATATTACATTTAATTAGGAGTGAGAGGTTATGGTTAATTTTCAAATATGTAACAATGCATCTTTACAATCAGAAGTGTTAATTCTAGGTTTACCTGACCACATCAATCAACTCGGTACTATTCATTACAACAATCAAGATTTGACCCATCAAATAGATACATATCGCCATCATCATTTGGTTAGCAGCAAATTAGGTAAAGTATCTTCAACTTTATTACCATTAGCAGATACATCTAAACGACTTATTACAGTTGGATTAGGAAATTTAAAATCGCTTGATTATGCTGCATTATTAAAAGTATTTGGCCATTTATTTCAATTTTTAAAAGAAGAACAAGTAACTGAAGCAGATGTGCTATTCGATACATTGATTTCAAAACAATTGGAACAAAGTAAAGTTGCAGAGGTTATGGGACTTCAAAGTGAACAGTCTATTTATAGTTTTGATCATTATAAATCTGATAAGACTGCACCATATCAATTAGAGTTAAATATTACGTCTGCCACTGAAGATTTGAATCAATATATCATTAATGGTAAGACAATCGGTCAGTCTATTAACCTAGCACGCGACTTTAGCCAGATGCCGCCAAATATATTAACGCCTAATTACTTTGCTGAACAAATTACGCAACACTTTGCGCAATCATCAGTAGCTGTTGATATAAAAGATGGTAACCAACTATTAGATGAAGGATTTGGACTTATTCACGCGGTAGGTAAAGGTTCTGAGCATCCTCCAGTTGTCATAACGATGACTTACAATGGTGGGAATAGTAATGATGCACCGATTGCTTTGGTAGGTAAAGGCATTACATATGATTCAGGTGGTTATAGCATTAAATCTAAGATAGGCATGCAAACCATGAAATTTGATATGTGTGGCGCAGCAAATGTAGTTGGTATGATTGATGCTGCATCACGTTTACAACTTCCTATCAATATTGTAGGGGTTATCGCTTCCGCTGAAAATATGATTAGTAATCAAGCAATGAAACCGGATGATGTATTAACGGCATTAAGTGGTGAAACCGTTGAAATGTTAAATAGTGATGCGGAAGGACGATTGGTATTGGGAGATGCAGTATTTTATGCTAACCAATTTCAACCGAAACTCATTTTAGATTTTGCCACACTTACAGGTGCAGCGGTTGCAGCATTAGGTGAAGATAAGGCAGCTATTTTTAGTTCTAATGCCGATAAAGAAATTGAGGCTATACGTCTTAGTGCTAAAGCAATGGATGAATATGCATTTGAATTACCAATGACACAAACTGAGCAGCGACTAATACGTCAATCAGATGTTGCAGATTTAGTTAATCATACAAATGTACACGGGAAAGCACTCTTTGCAGCGACTTTTATTACACATTTTAGTGGTGCTACACCCCATATTCATTTTGACATAGCTGGTCCGGCAACAACGACTAAGGCCAGTTATAAAGGTCCAAAAGGTCCAACTGGCAGTATGATAACAACTGTATTGAATTGGCTAAGATAAGTTAAATATGAAGTAATGATTTAGTCTTTAAGAGTGGAAACAATTACTAATACACGTTTCCGCTCTTTATTTATGTCAATGATCTTATTAAATTTGAATGTAATCTTACATTGACATCGTCTTAACTACTTGGTAAGATAAAAAACATATAAAATACTTTAGTTCGGTAGAGAGATAAAGGATGTGTTGTTATGTTAAATGCAGTTGTTATTGCTGTGCTATTAATGATTATTCTATGTTTATGTAGACTGAATGTAGTGATAAGTTTATTTATTAGTGCACTCGTAGGCGGTCTCATTTCTGGTATGAGTATTGAAAAGGTCATTAGCGTATTTGGTAAAAATATTGTAGATGGTTCTGAGGTAGCATTAAGTTATGCATTACTTGGTGGGTTTGCTGCATTAATCTCTTATAGTGGTATTACAGATTATCTTGTAACTAAGATTATTCGTGCAATTCACTCTGAGAATAGTAGACTTTCAAGAATCAAAGTAAAAGTTATTATTATCGTAGCATTGCTTGCGATGAGTATAATGAGTCAGAACCTCATTCCAGTTCACATTGCTTTTATTCCAATTGTTATTCCGCCATTATTAAGTTTATTTAATGATTTGAAGATGGATAGACGACTTATTGGTTTAGTCATCGGATTTGGTTTATGTTGGCCTTATGTATTATTGCCTTATGGTTTTGGTCAAATTTTCCATCAAATCATTCAAAGTGGTTTCCAAAAAGCACATCATCCTATCGAATTTAATATGATTTGGAAAGCTATGCTGATTCCTTCACTTGGTTATATCGTTGGATTAATCTTAGGTATGATTTATTATCGTAAACCACGTGAATATAAAACTGAAACGTATGTAGAAGATGAAAATGCGACTACAGAAATTAAACCATACGTACTCGTCGTTACTATCGTTGCTATCTTAGCTACGTTCTTAGTACAAACATTTACAGATTCAATGATTTTTGGCGCATTAGCGGGTGTTCTTGTATTCTTTGTTTCAGGAGTTTATAAATGGAAAGAATTAGACAGCCAATTTGTTGAAGGGATTAAAATTATGTCATTTATTGGTGTCGTTATTCTTTCAGCGAATGGGTTCGCTGGTGTAATGAATGCGACTGGTGATATCGAAAAATTAGTATCAAGCTTGACTGATATTTCTAGTGGTCATAAATTAATCAGTATTATTATTATGTATATCATTGGCTTAATTGTAACTTTAGGAATTGGATCATCATTCGCAACGATTCCTATTATTGCCACTTTATTTATTCCACTTGGTGCTTCACTAGGTTTAAATACGATGGCTTTAATCGCCTTAGTTGGTACGGCAAGTGCGTTAGGTGATTCAGGTTCACCAGCAAGTGATTCTACACTAGGACCAACAGCTGGTTTAGATGTGGATGGACAACATGATCACATACGTGATACATGTATACCTAACTTCTTGTTCTATAATATACCTTTAATGATATTTGGCACGATTGCAGCTATGATATTATAAGTGTATATGAGGTGAAATAAGAAATGACGAACTTATTAGAAACGTTTGAAATGAAGATAGAAGAAGTGTCAGAAGGTAGTGTAGTTATTTCTATGCCAGTGACGGATAAAGTTAAACAACCATTTGGTTACTTGCATGGTGGTGCCTCAATTGCTTTAGGTGAAACAGCGTGTTCATTAGGTGCTGCTCATTTAGTAGATACTAAGTCATTTATACCGCTGGGGCTGGAAATGAATGCGAATCATATCCATTCAGTTAAAGAAGGTCGTGTGATTGCTACAGCAACAATTATCCATCAGGGAAGTACGACTCAAGTGTGGAATGTAGAAATAAACAGTGAACAAGGACAGCTGATTAGCATTATGAGAGGAACGATTGGTATTAAACCGTTAAAGCAATAAAAGCACATATTCTACTTAAGTTCAATTAAGTATCGTTTGAAATACT
Organism: Staphylococcus sp. GDY8P85P; assembly: GCF_017892405.1. Lineage (NCBI taxonomy): Bacteria > Bacillati > Bacillota > Bacilli > Caryophanales > Staphylococcaceae > Staphylococcus > Staphylococcus sp. GDY8P85P. Next base: position 28,421 of record NZ_JAESLA010000047.1, read on the forward strand.
TTCATTATAAAAGCTTTTGACTAAGAAAAGAACGCAGGCGTAGGACGATGAATTCATGATGAATTCTGTTCTACGTCTGCGTTTTTGTTGGGGGTGGGACGACGAATTTTAAAAATTTTCCCAATCCCTAGTGTTGGTATGTTAATACTTACGTCTAATTAAATTATGCATGTTTTTGGATATGTTGATCTGATAAACGTTGATAGGCTTGTTTAATTCTTTGAGCTGCTTCACGTCCACCCATAATATTTCTAGCAAATGGCCCTAGCTCTAAATCAGCTAAACCTCCAGATACGAATAACTGTGGCAACCATTCTAATTCAGAGCTAATGGAAGGAAAACCACAACGTGTTAGTGGTGCATGTTCATTTGTAATTAATGATTGAATCATAGGTTGTTGTAATAGTGTAGATTTAAAACCAGTTGCTAATAAAATAAAATCATAGGGATCAGTTGAATGTTGTGTGTGAATATGATGTTGATCAACTGATTCAATTGTATCTTTATGAATGATAAGACGTCCAGACTGTACATGTTTTTTAGTCGTAGATAGAGTTCTCTCGGCATTGATCCTTTATGTCGTTCTTGTTGTATGATAGACATTCGTTCTATAGAAGAATCAATATTTAAAAAACGACTCATATTTTTAGGGCCAAGCCAACCTGGATCAGCATCAAAATGTTGTATGTCAATATCTTTATTCATCCACAAATGAACTACTTTATCGTGGGATTGATTGATTAGTTTCAAAGTTAAATGTGCAGCAGAAATACCACTACCAACAACGTGCGAACTGTGTTCATACATACTTGAATTAAAAGACGTATCAAAAATATGGCATGCATTATCAACGTGTTGATAAATATCAGGAATATAAGGTTGATGCGTACATCCATTTGCTAATATCACACAATCTGAATGAATAACTTGGTTATGATTTAATTGAATTTGCCATTGTTCATCATTTCTTGCTAAAGATTTCACGTATCCTTGAATATGACTTTCATTTAAATCATAGTGATGTACTTGCTCATGAACATGATGCATAAACATATCAGTTTGTGGACGTTGATATTGACCATATGTAGCATGAGTATATTGTTGCATTTTAGCAAATTGCTTTAAATCAAATGGGTTAGGATGAATATGATGTACAATAGGAGAGCGTAAATAGGGCATACTGATACGATGTGAAAAATCATTAAATTGTTCACAGAGTGATGAATAAGGGTCGATAATACTTAAATCATCTTGAGATAATCCTAAAGCTCTAAGTTGAATTGCAATCGTTGTACCTTGTATGCCACCACCGATAATTGTCCAATGCATAGTAACACTTCTTTCTCAATAAAACGTAATAATTACGATTTATGATAGCATATCTAGTTTAATTAGACAATAAAAAGCGAGTACAAGATAGCAATCACTTTGAATTCTATCTCGTACCCGCGTTTATGATTAGAAGTAAACCAAGCCTTTGTTTTGTTAGGACCTTGAGTTATATCTTTTTATTTTTAAATTCATTTTTAAGTTCATCAATTTTTGTATCTTTAGTGTAAGGTGTTTTATTATTATAGGCTGCTCTCATAATTAAGTGACTTGAGAGTGGGCCAGTTACAAGGATAAAAAGAATACCAAAAATCAATTGCATATTAATATATCCGTCAGTAGCAATAAAGTATAAGAATGTACCAAACAGAAGGAAAATAGCACCTAAAGTTGCTGATTTACCAGCAGCATGGCCTCGTGAATAAATATCTTTCAATCTTATAATGCCTATAGCTGTAACAGCACTAATAATTGCTCCTAAAATAACAAAGATAACTGCCAAACTAGTGACGATGTTCGTTATCACGTTCAATCACCTTACCTTTATCCATATATTTTGAGAAGACTGCTGTACCTAGAAAGGCCAAGATACCAATTAACAAAATGGCAACGAGTAGATATTCCGCCCCCATAAAAATACTATATAGCGCAATACATGCCATTAATTGTAAACCAATTGCATCAAGTGCTAAAATTCTATCAGCTAATGTAGGACCTTTGATAATACGTGTAAACATCGCTAACATTGATAGGGCAACAATAATTAAAGCAATCATCATAATGATTTTTACCATTAGTCTTCGCCCACCTCTCTAACTACTTTCTCTAATGAAGATTTTATACCTTCAATTTCTTCTTCTTTTGTACTGAAATCTATAGAGTGAATGTATATTTTTCTTCTATCATCGCTAATACCTAATACGACTGTTCCTGGTGTCAAAGTAATTAGATTAGATAATAATACGATTTGCCAATCTGTTTTTAAATCAGTGTGATATACAAAGAAACCTGGTTCATTTTTAAGTTTAGGTTGTAGAACAATCTTTAATACATCAATATTGGCTTTTAATAATTCTACGAAAAATACAACTGCCAATTTTAAAATCTTATAAACTTTAATTAAATAAAATCTTCCTGGTAATATTCTACTAAATAAATATACCAATCCTAGTCCTAGTATGAATCCGAGTAAGAGGTTATTTAATGTATAGCTACCACTTAGGAAAATCCAAATAAAAGCTAAGATGAAGTTTAAAATAATTTGAATCGCCATTATGATCTACCTCCTAAGACACTCTTGATATAGACGCTAGGATCATAAAATGATTGAGCCGCTTCAGATATTAATGGATATAATAGATCAGCAGATAATCCAAATACAACGGTAATGATGACAGCTATAATAGAAATTGTAGTTGCTTGTTTAACATTAACGTTTTGCGTAACTTCATATCCTTTTGGTTCTCCGAAAAAGCCTTTCAAGAAAATGTGAATAACAGAATAGAGTACTACTAAACTTGAAAGTAATACAATAAGGCCACTGACATAAAAGCCTTTTTCAAAGGTTGCTTGTACGATGTAATATTTACCATAAAAACCACTTAATGGCGGTATACCAGCTAAACTTAGTGCTGCGATGAAGAAAGTCCATCCAAGCACCGGATAGTGTTTGATAAGACCACCAAAGTCTTTAAGACTGGTTGATTTCGTAATTTGATACATTACACCGATAAGTAAGAATAGGGCAGTTTTAACTAACATATCATGGATTGTATAGTAAATAGCACCTATAATACCCGCTTCATTCATCATAGCTACACCAACTAAGATAACGCCTACAGCAATCATGATATTATAAATAATAATCTTTTTAGTGTCATCATAGGCGATGGCACCTACCGAACCAAATATGATCGTTAATAAGGCTAAGAATAAAATCGTATAATGTGAAAAACTCATTGTATCGTGGAAGAACAAGCTCAATGTTCTTAAAATCGCATATACACCAACTTTTGTTAATAAAGCACCGAAAAATGCAATAATTGCAAATGGTGGCGCATAGTATGAACCTGGCAACCATACATACATAGGGAAGGCACCAGCTTTAGTTGCAAATACGAAAATAAATAAAATAAAGACAATACTTAAGAGCCCACCGTGAGTATTAGATAATGTAGATAACTTCTCACTAATATCCGCCATATTTAACGTACCAACGATAGAATATAAAATCGCAACCGCCATCACAAAGAATGTTGAAGTAACAATATTGACCAATAAATATTTAACTGTTTCACGCAATTGGATTCGCGTACCACCAAGTACGAGTAGTGCGTATGATGACATTAAGAAAACTTCAAAGAATACAAATAAGTTAAAAATGTCACCAGTTGTAAATGCGCCGATAATACCGACTAACATAAATGTGATAGAGAAATGGAAGTAATAACGTTCTCTATCGATGCCTGCAGTTGTAAACGAAAACGCAGTAATTAAAATAGTAATAATAATACTAGTCACAATTAACATTGCACTGAAACTATCTAGTAAAAAGATAATGCCATAGGGTGCAGGCCAAGAACCTAATTCTACTTTTAGTGGTCCGTGAACATAAACATTATATAAATTTATAATCGCAACGATTAATGTAAGCAACAAACCGATTAACGTGACATATCGTTTTGCACGATAACGTTGTCCTAAAAAGACCAATATAATTGCTGTAAAAATAGGTACGACTAATGAAAGGACGACTAAATTATTTTCAATCATCATCTAACACTCCTTTCATTCTTTCTACGTTGTCTGTACCTAACTCTTTATAAGTTCTAAATGCTAACACTAAGAAAAAGGCAGTTGTCGCAAACGCGATAACGATTGCCGTAAGTATTAATGCATGGGGGATAGGATCAACATATTGACTAATCGCCTTTTCATAGATGGGCATTTCGCCATGTTTTAATCCACCCATTGTAATTAAAAATAAATTGGATGCATGTGTAATTAATGTTGTCCCCATAACAATACGTATCAAACTTTTAGATAAAACGAGATAGACACTAATTGAAGTGAGGATGCCACATACAAATATCATGATTATTTCCACTATTCGCTCTCTCCAATCGTTATAATAATTGTCATGATCGTTCCAACTACTGCACATAGCACGCCAAAATCAAAGAACATAGGCGTGTTCATATGCACAGGTTGAAGTAGGGGCAACGGTATATTAAATTCTGTGTGCGTGAAAAAGTTTTGACCATAGAACCAACTCGCTAATGGTGTGCCAACACAAAATAATAAGCCAATACCAATTAGAATTTTAAAATCCCATGGAAATACTTTTTGCATCGTCTTAATATCAAATGCAATTGCAATGATTGTTAGTGCACATGATAATAGTAAGCCACCTACGAAACCGCCACCTGGTGTGTAATGTCCTGCGAAGAATAATGTGACACCAAATAAGGCGATTAGAAAAGCGATAATAACAGCAGCATATTGAAACATTAAATTATTGTTCTGTCTGTTCATCACGTTTCACCTCACTTGATTGATGTTTACGACGCAATTTAATCATTGTATATACACCTAAACCGGCAATACCTAATACAGATGATTCGAATAATGTATCCATACCACGGAAGTCAACAAGGATGACATTTACCATATTCTTACCATGAGCTAAATCGTAAACATGTGCTTTATAGTATTCTCCGATAGACGTAAAATGTCTGTTGCCATATGCAATTAAGCCTAAGATGATAATTACTAGACCTACACCTATAGAGATAAGTGCATTCGTTAATTTAAATGATCGCGTTTCATTATAGCGATTTAAATTCGGTAAATGATAGAAACATAACAAGAATAGTGCTGTTGAAATAGATTCTACTACGAATTGTGTTAATGCAAGGTCTGGTGCTTTGAAAAATACAAATAGCACGGACACTGAATATCCGACGACACCGAGCATAATAACGCTAAATAAACGAGATTTCGCTATGACAACCATAAATGCTGCGATGACTAATAATATTAAAATCGCAATTTCATAAATATGAATATTATTAATATCTTTAAAATTAAAATCAAATGGAACGTTTAATAATGTCACAATCGTAACGACGATAAGCATGCCGAATATTATGACTAAACTATCTCTAACATAACCATTTACATAACTATTCGTCATGTTCGCTGAATAATTAGGTAAATATTTTCCAGTTGAATCGTACCAATGATTCAATGTAAGACGTGTTGGTTGTGCGTGCAATAATCGAATCCAATAACTAAATGTGAGTAATAATAGAATACCGATTACCCAAATTATTAATGTTGAAATAAACGCAGGTGTAATACCATGGAATAAATGGAATTCTGCATTCACATTCTGCATGCCACTGATTGCAGTTGTAGCTGGCTCAACAATAGATTGTGTTATTAATCCAGGGAACAAGCCAAAGACAATAACGAGCACAGCTAAAATGATTGGAGATAGTAACATTAGCATTGAAGCTTCGTGTGCTTTTTTTGGTAAGGCATTCGGCTGATGTTTACCAAAGAAAATATACGTAATAAATTTGATTGAATAAACGAAAGTGAAAATACTTCCCACTATAGCTAAAATAGGGAAAATAATACCTAACGTATTTAAGCTAAACAGATTAGCATGAGAAATCTCAATCATGGCTTCAAGGAATTTCTCTTTAGAAAGGAAGCCATTGAATGGTGGAATACCAGCCATACTCAAAGCTGTAATAACAGTTATGGTAAATGAGATAGGCATAATCGTTAGTAAGCCACCAAGTTTTTTAACATCTCTTGTACCTGTAACATGATCAACAGCACCTGTAATCATAAATAGCGCACCTTTAAAAGTAGCATGATTGACTAAGTGGAATACTGCTGCAGTAAAGCCAGCGATATACAATTGACTCTGACTTCCCTCGAAGTGATAACTTACAGCACCAATACCTAACATTGACATAATCATGCCAAGTTGAGACACAGTTGAAAAGGCAAGGATACCTTTTAAATCTTGTTGTTTTGTTGCATTTAAAGATGCCCAGAATAGTGTGATTAAACCGACTAATGTAATGGTCCAAATCCACCCTTGAGAAATTGCAAAGAGTGGTGTGACACGCGCTACTAGGTACAAGCCAGCCTTAACCATCGTAGCTGAGTGTAAGTATGCACTCACTGGGGTAGGTGCTTCCATTGCGTCTGGTAACCAAATATAAAATGGTACTTGCGCTGATTTTGTGAATGCACCTAACATAATGAGTACCATTGCTAAAGTGAATAAAGGACTATGTTGAATCACTGAAGCATTAGCAATGAGTTCATGTAAGCTAAGTGAATCGCCAGCTAGAGAAATTAAAATGAATCCCCCTAATAAACTTAAACCACCAAACACTGTAATGATTAAAGATTTCTGTGCACCATAAATTGATGCACGTTTTTCTCTCCAGAATGAAATAAGTAAAAAACTTGAAAAAGACGTTAATTCCCAAAATAAATATAAAATGATTAAATTGTCTGAAAGGACAACGCCTAACATTGCACCCATAAAAAGTAATAAATAACAATAAAAGTTACCAAGTTGTTCAGACTTACTTAAATAGCCGACAGAGTATAAGACGACTAATGAGCCGATACCTGTGATAAGTAAACTAAATAAAATACTTAAGCCATCAAGGTATAAATCAAAATTCATACCTATATGAGGCATCCAGTTTAATGTTTTTATTACTGTATTACCTGACTGAGTAGTCGCAATATGAGATAAGAAATAAATAAATAAGACAACAGGAATAGGTAATACAAACCAACCTAAATGAATCTTTTTAAAGAATCGATAAAGAATTGGAATAAGGAGTGCAAATATTAACGGTAGTATGACCGCAATATGTAACAAACTCACTATGTTATCCTCCTTAAAAAATATTTATGAAATATATTATACATGAATCATATTGTTCTGAAAAACGACGATAACGCTTACGGGTAGCGATTTTTCGGAACTTGTTAAATAAGAAGAAACACGTTCAAATTTCCTATAAAAATTTTTGTTTATATTGAATTGAGTAGTCATTTTTTAGATTTTCAAGATTAGTTAATGCTAATTTTGAAAATTCTGTATCCTGTTGTTTTAAATCATTTTCCATTTTTGTAATGGCTTGTTGCAATGACGCTTCATAAGGCATTGCTTCTACATTAAATTCACGTAATTGCGAACGTGTTGCATAACGTTTCTCATAATGACTTAAAGCACGTCTTTCATGGAAAAAGACACCTTCCGTTTGACCTGGGTTATGTAAGTCACCTTGTTTTGGATGTTTAATCACTTGTTCGACTTGGACGAGAACTTGATCATCATTCTCTTCTTTAATTGTGACACCATAAGCACCCGTCTTATGTGAGAATCGATATAACATGCTATATTACTTCCTTTCAAATGTGTTAAGATGTATCTATATCATCATAACATGAATGGAGAATTGAAATGACTAACTATCCACAACTAAACAAAGAAATACAAGATAATGAAATTAAAGTAGTTATGCATACAAATAAAGGCGATATGACATTTAAACTGTTCCCAGATATCGCACCGAAAACAGTTGAAAATTTTGTGACACATGCGAAAAATGGTTATTACAATGGTATTACTTTCCACCGTGTCATTAATGACTTTATGATCCAAGGGGGCGACCCAACAGCGACTGGTATGGGTGGTGAAAGTATTTATGGTGGCTCATTCGAGGATGAGTTCTCATTAGAAGCTTTCAACTTATACGGTGCACTTTCAATGGCAAATGCAGGACCAAACACAAATGGTTCACAATTCTTTGTCGTACAAATGAAAGAAGTACCTGAATCTATGGTGAATCAATTAGTAGATGGTGGTTGGCCTGAACCAATTGCTAAAGCTTATGCTGAGAATGGTGGGACACCTTGGTTAGACCAAAAACACACAGTATTTGGTCAACTTATCGAAGGTGAAGCAACATTAGAAGATATTGCAAATACGAAAGTAGGGGCACAAGATAAACCTGTACATGATGTAGTCATTGAATCTATTGATGTAGAAGATAAATAATCAGTGGCTATACAATAAAAGTTCTGTCTAGCGAGTCGGCGGTTGATGTCGATTCGCTTTTTTATGAGATGCGTATTTGAATCTAATGTCAACGTCGCAGCAAAAGTTAGCATAGTCATAGGACGCATTTAAATGCGAACGTTTAAGTCATAATCGTCAGTAGGCGTATAATATTATTGAAAAAATGTGGATTTTTATTGGTTTATAGTTAGTCCAAGTTTGTGATTTATGCTATTATAATTATGTTAAGTAAATCGAAGTAAGGGGTTATCAAGTTGAATAATCACTATAAAGCAGGTCAGCATATTAAAGTGCGTGTGACTGGCATTCAACCGTATGGCGCTTTTGTTGAGACCCCTGACCATACTGAAGGACTTATCCATATTTCAGAAATTATGGATGATTATGTCCACAATTTAAAAAAATTTCTATCAGAAGGACAAATCGTTAAAGCAAAAATTTTATCAATTGATGATGAAGGAAAACTCAATTTGTCTCTTAAAGATAATGATTACTTTAAGAATTATGAACGAAAAAAAGAAAAGCAGTCAGTATTAGATGAAATTAAAGAAACAGAAAAGTATGGGTTTCAAACGCTTGAAGAACGCCTACCGGTCTGGATTAAACAGTCTAAACGTGCGATTCGTAATAATTGATTGACTGTTAACACGCTCAGCTAACGTTATATGTTACATATAACGCTAGCTTTTTTAGTATCTTCGTTTATAAGTGTGATAACTCGTTTCTAAGTAAGGTGCTATGTATATGTATGCATGCACATGCAAGCAAAATATTGGTGGAAGATGATTTCTTCGTGCTATAGTCTAGTCATAATAAAAATGGAAAGGACTTACTTATGAATAATAAATACGAAAAATTATTTGAAACAGTCACATTACCTAACGGAGTTGAATTGAGAAATCGCTTTGTTTTAGCACCATTGACGCATATTTCATCTAATGATGACGGTACGATTTCAGATGTTGAAATACCGTATATTGAAAAGCGTTCTAAAGATGTAGGTTTAGCAATCAATGCTGCAAGTAATGTTAACGATATCGGTAAAGCTTTTCCGGGACAACCTTCTGTTGCACGTGATTCAGATATAGAAGGACTCAAACGTTTAGCGCACGCAATGAAGAAAAATGGCGCTAAAGCATTAGTTCAAATCCACCATGGCGGTGCCCAAGCTTTACCTAATTTAACACCAAATGGAGATGTGGTTGCGCCAAGTCCAGTCACATTAAAAAGCTTCGGACAAACAGAAGAACATGCCGCTAGAGAAATCACACCAGAAGAAATTGAACAAACTATCAAAGATTTTGGTGAAGCTACACGACGTGTCATTGAAGCTGGCTTTGACGGTGTAGAGATTCACGGTGCCAATCACTATTTAATCCATCAATTTGTGTCTCCATATTATAATAGAAGAAATGATGAATGGTCTGACCACATGAAATTTCCAACTGCTGTTATAGATGAGGTATTAAATGCCAAGGAACAATATGCAAATGATGATTTCATCGTCGGTTATCGCCTTTCTCCTGAAGAAGCAGAATCACCAGGTATTACTATGGAAATTACAGAACAACTAATCCATACAATTACTGAAAAATCCATTGATTATGTTCATATTTCTTTAGGCGATATTCATTCAAAAACAAGAGAAGGTAAGTATGCTGGACAAGAACGATTGAAATTAATCCATCAATGGGTTAATGGTCGTATGCCTGTCATTGGTGTAGGTTCAGTATTTACAGCTGATGATGCATTAGATGCGATTGAGTCAACAGAAGTTGAACTTGTAGCGCTAGGTCGTGAAATACTATTAGATTATAATTTCATCAGCAAAATTCAAGAAGGTAAAGAAAATCAAGTTTTATCAGAATTTGACCCAAATCGCGAAGATAAACATGGATTAACACCTAATTTATGGAATCAATTTAACGAAGGCTTTTATCCTTTACCTCGTAAAGATAAATAAGTATGAACGATTGGTTCGTCTTTATAAAGAAATGTTGACTTAGCATTATATTGTAATGGTGCGCGTGCATGATATGTTAAGTCATGTGTCGTTATTCAATTTAATGATATGACAAGTTGAAACAGGTTATGGCAATGACATTTGCTTTAACCTGTTTTTTTAATATGACAAATATTGAAGTATTTTATTTATCGGAAAATTTTTAATATTTTGCTTGTAAATTTATTGGGAGATATGTCATTATATCTGTAAGGGCTTTCACTTAGATTCAAAGGGCATATATGATGTAATATTTAATCATTTCATGCTCTTATTAATTTTGCACATATCCTCAATGTATATAGCATCGAAAGCCGCAAACGTATGGCCATTAGTTTTAATATAAATTAAGCAAAGGGGAGATATTATGACTAAGTCAGAACAAATTATTGAATTAACAAACCACTATGGAGCACAAAACTATGTACCTCTACCAATCGTTGTAGCAGAGGCGGAAGGTATTTGGGTAACTGATCCAGAAGGTAATAAATACATGGATATGCTTTCAGCTTATTCAGCTGTAAACCAAGGTCACCGTCATCCTAAAATTATTCAAGTGCTTAAAGATCAAGCTGATAAAGTTACTTTAGTTTCTCGAGCGTTTCACAGTGATAATTTAGGTGAATGGTATGAAAAAGTATGTAAGTTAGCTGGCAAAGATAAAGCATTACCAATGAATACGGGCGCAGAAGCAGTTGAAACTGCATTAAAAGCTGCACGTCGTTGGGCATATGATGTTAAAGGTCTTGAACCAGATAAAGCTGAAATTATTGCGTTCAACGGTAACTTCCACGGTCGTACGATGGCACCTGTGTCTTTATCATCAGAAGCTGAATACCAACGTGGATATGGTCCGTTATTAGATGGTTTCCGTAAGGTGGATTTCGGTGACGTTGATAAATTAAAAGAAGCAATTAATGAAAATACAGCTGCTATTTTAGTCGAACCAATTCAAGGTGAAGCGGGTATTAATATTCCACCTGAAGGTTATTTGAAAGCTATCAGAGAATTATGTGACGAACATAACATTCTATTTATTGCCGATGAAATCCAAGCTGGTTTAGGACGTTCTGGTAAACTATTTGCGACTGATTGGGATAATGTTAAACCAGATGTTTATATTTTAGGTAAAGCACTTGGCGGTGGTGTATTACCAATTTCAGTAGTGTTAGCTGACAATGAAGTATTAGACGTCTTTACGCCTGGCTCACACGGTTCTACGTTTGGTGGTAATCCATTAGCTTGTGCGGTTTCAATTGCTGCATTAGATGTTATTTTAGATGAAGATTTACCTGGTCGTTCAAATGAATTAGGGGAATACTTTAAATCTGAATTACAAAAAATTAATCACCCAGCTATTAAAGAAGTACGTGGTCGTGGCCTCTTTATTGGAGTTGAATTACATGAAAGTGCTAGACCATTCTGTGAGGCATTAAAAGAAAAAGGCCTATTATGTAAAGAAACACATGATACGGTGATTCGTTTTGCACCTCCTTTAGTTATTTCTAAGGAAGAATTAGACGATGCATTAGACAGAATTAGAAGCGTATTTAACTAAGTTCAAAAAGTTGTAACATTCATTTTGAAAACCCTTTAAAAAGCAAAGACATGTGTTACAATATGTATGAAAGCGAAATCATTTGTTAAAAAGAGGCGAAAGTGATCATGACTGAGAATAATAATTTAGTGACTTCTACACAAAGTATCATTAAAGAAGCTTTACACAAATTGGGATTTGACGATGGTATGTATGATTTAATCAAAGAACCATTAAGATTCTTACAAGTTCGTATCCCAGTACGCATGGATGACGGTACGGTTAAGACATTTACAGGTTATCGTGCACAACACAACGATGCTGTCGGTCCAACTAAAGGTGGGGTACGTTTCCACCCTGAAGTTGATGAAGAAGAAGTTAAAGCATTATCTATGTGGATGACTTTAAAATGCGGTATCGTCAACCTACCATATGGTGGTGGTAAAGGTGGTATCGTATGTGACCCACGTCAAATGAGTATTCATGAAGTTGAATGTTTATCACGTGGATATGTACGTGCAATTTCTCAATTCGTTGGTCCTACTAAAGATATTCCAGCACCAGACGTATTTACGAACTCTCAAATAATGGCTTGGATGATGGATGAATACAATGCATTAGATAAATTTAACTCACCAGGTTTCATCACAGGTAAACCTATTGTCTTAGGTGGTTCACAAGGACGCGACCGTTCTACTGCATTAGGTGTAGTTATCGTAATTGAACAAGCAGCTAAACGTCGTGGTAAAGAAATTAAAGGTTCTCGCGTAGTTATTCAAGGATTTGGTAACGCAGGTAGTTTCTTAGCTAAATTCTTATATGACATGGGTGCGAAAGTTGTAGGTATCTCTGATGCTTATGGTGCATTACATGATCCTGAAGGTTTAGATATCGACTATTTATTAGACCGTCGTGATAGCTTCGGTACAGTTACAAACTTATTCGATAATACAATTTCTAATAAAGAATTATTCGAATTAGACTGTGACATCTTAGTACCAGCTGCTATTTCTAACCAAATTACTGAAGATAACGCGCATGATATTAAAGCGGATATTGTTGTTGAAGCTGCAAATGGACCTACGACACCTGAAGCAACGCGCATTTTAACTGAACGCGGTGTGTTATTAGTACCAGATGTATTAGCAAGTGCTGGTGGTGTAACAGTATCTTACTTCGAATGGGTACAAAATAACCAAGGTTATTATTGGTCTGAAGAAGAAGTAAACGATAAATTACGTGAAAAATTAGTAGATGCTTTTGATACGATTTATGAATTAGCTCAGAATAGAAAAATCGATATGAGACTTGCGGCTTATATTGTCGGTATTAAACGTACTGCTGAAGCAGCACGCTATCGTGGTTGGGCTTAAGCCATAATATCAATATAATTAGGCGCCATAATAAATTGGACTGATGAATTTAGTCATCAGTCCCATTTGATGAAGCGCCTATAATTAAAACGCTATCGTTTGTTTTGATACAAAAACAAGCGATAGCGTTTATTTTGTTATTCTCTAAATTATTAATTTATGAACCATAGTCATACTTTTATTTTTGAACACTGATTGCTTTATATTGATCAGCATAGTTAGTGAACACACCATCAACACCATATTGGTTTAAACGCTGCATATCAGCCGTTTCATTGACAGTAAATGGGTGTACAAGAAAGCCGAGGTCTTTTAAATGCGCTGTATTTCGTTCGTTTAAATCACTATATTCAGGACCTACACCAATTGCATAAGAACGAATGCGTTGTAAATCGGCATCGCTTTGTTGTGCTAATTCGCCTTTGTCTAATAAACGAATTAATGGCACATTCGCATTTAGTTGATGCATTTTTAATAAACTCGCTTCTGAAAATGATTGTATCAATACGTGACCATGCTGAAGCGCGTTAGAAGTAAGCATATTGTGTTTGTCCAGTGTGTCTAAAAGTTGTTGTTCCATGCCAGGATAAACATCAGGCTGCTTTGTTTCGATATAATAATTGGCATCTGTACCATAACGTGTCAAAATTTCATCTAATGTTGGAACTGTAGCACCTTTATATCGATCATTAGCAAATTGAGGATGTTGTTCATTGAAAGGTGAACCAGCGTCGAGCTTCTTTAATTCCGATAAAGTGTAATCCTCGACACGTCCTGAGCCATTCGTTGTACGGTCAACTGTTTCGTCATGCATGGCGACTAAATGACCATCTTTGGTACGTTGTAGATCAATTTCAATATATGAAGCACCTAACTCATTGTGACTTTTGTCATAGGCTGCAAATGTATGCTCTGGTGCATAGCCGTTTGCGCCACGATGAGCAATAGTAGTGTAGCGTTCTCCTGTTAAATTGGTTGTCCATTGTGATTGATTATCTTGAGGTGTAGAAGTACTAGATTGGTTCGGCGTTATAGTATTTGAGATCGCACTACCACTTGCTTCAACAGGCGTATGTATAATCGCTAACCCTAAAGTAACTATAGTTAGACTTGAAATGATACCTTTTTTCTTTGCTCTCAACAAACTCATCCTTTCACAGTTAAAGTTACAGTTAAAATCTAGCAAAGCATATTTATGAAAGGAAGTGAATTTTCAAAAGCTTAAAATAATTATTAAATAGTTAAAATTCACTCAATAATGTTAACAAAAAAGGCTAGAGTGGGGCAGAATAATGAATGAACTCTGCCCCATTCCAAGCCTTTATAAGGTATCGTTATTTAATACTTTCTTAGCAACGTTAAGTTGATGGCGTACTGCATCTTGACCTGTAGAACCATAACTTTTTCTACGGCTAAGACAATTTTCGGGTTTAAGATAATCATAAACATCTTGATCAATGTTTGCATTTAATTCTTGGTAACGCGCAAGTGGTACATCTAATAAATAAATACCTTGTTGAATGCATTCATAGACGATTTTTCCAACAATTTCGTGCGCTGTTCTAAAAGGCACATCTTTAGCTACTAAATAATCGGCTAATTCTGTTGCATTTGAAAAGTCTTGATGTACGGTTTCGTTGAGACGGTCTGTATTGACAGTCATTGTATCTAACATACCTTCAAAAATCCGCAATGATCCTTTTACTGTGCGCACTGAATCAAATAAACCTTCTTTATCTTCTTGTAAGTCTTTATTATAGGCAAGTGGTAGACCTTTTAGTGTGACAAGCATACTCATTAAATGGCCTGTCGTACGTCCGACTTTACCACGAATAAGTTCTGCCATATCAGGATTCTTCTTCTGAGGCATAATAGATGAACCAGTAGAGAATGCATCAGATAGTGTGATGAATTTCGCTTCATCTGTTGACCAAAATATAATTTCTTCAGCGAAACGTGATAAATGAATCATTGTTAATGAAATATTATGCAGTGTTTCAATAATATAATCACGATCACTTACTGCATCTAAACTATTCTCATAAACTGAGCCGAATCCTAATAACTGTTGCGTTTCATGTCTATCAATAGGGTGTGTGGTACCACTTAATGCTGCTGCACCTAATGGTGAAATATCAATACGTTTCATACTATCGACAAAGCGTGAATAATCTCTGTCAAGCATCCAGAAATACGTCATAACATGGTGTGCAAATGAAATGGGTTGTGCACGTTGCAAATGCGTATAACCTGGCATAATAGTGTCGACATGTGATTGTGCTAGGTTAAGAATGGATGTTTGGAATGAACGTATAAGTGTTTGGATTTCTTGGACTTCTTTTTTTACATATAAATGCAAATCAGTGGCAACTTGGTCGTTTCTACTACGACCTGTATGCAATTTACCTCCGGCGTCACCAACGCGTTGAATGAGTTCATGTTCGATGTTTAAATGAATATCTTCGAGTGACTTCTTAAAATCAAGCTTACCATTATAGAAATCTTGTTGGATCTCTTTTAATCCATTAATGATAGCTTCTTTGTCATCTTGCGAAATGATATGTTGATTAGCTAACATGGTCGCATGTGCAATACTACCTTGAACATCTTCATCTAACAATGTTTGGTCGAAATCAATCGACGCATTAAATTCATCGACCCAATCTTCAGGTTGTTGTTGAAAACGGCCACCCCATGCTTTACTACTCATTACTATAACCTCCATGAAGATAAGCATTGACTTGAGTAGGTAAACCATAAATATCGATGAAACCTACAGCTGCTGATTGATTAAATGCATCTTCTTTAGTATATGTTGCTAATTTTTCATCATATAAAGTATATGGAGACTTTCTTCCATTAACAATTGCATTACCTTTAAATAGTTTAATTCTGACATCACCTTCAACATATTGTTGTGTACTATCGATAAATAATTTTAAGCTATCTGTTAAAGGTGAGAACCACAAGCCATTATATGTTTGTTCAGCAAATTGTTTCTCTATTACTGGTTTAAAATGAGCTACATCTTTAGTTAAGGTTAATGTCTCAAGTGCTTTATGTGCTTTTAAGATAACTTCAGCACCAGGTGTTTCATATATTTCACGAGATTTAATACCAACTAGACGATTTTCAACATGGTCGATACGTCCAATACCATGTTTCCCAGCTAATTCATTTAAAGTTAAAATTAATTGATCTAGGTCATAATCTTTATGATTTAATTGAACAGGAATACCATTTTTAAATGAAAGAATGATTTCATCTGGTGTATCTGGTGTATCTTCTAATTCTGCTGTTAAGTCATAAGCGTCTTTAGGTGGTGCAGCATATGGATCTTCTAAAATACCACATTCATTTGCTCTGCCCCATAAGTTTTGGTCGATAGAATACGGAGAATCATGATTGATGCCAACAGGGATGTTATGTTTGATAGCATAATCAATTTCTTCTTCACGACTCCAGCCCCATTCTCTAACTGGCGCAAATGTCTTAAGATTAGGGTTTAACGCTTTAATAGCAACTTCGAAACGAACTTGGTCGTTACCTTTACCAGTACAGCCATGCGCAATACCTATTGAATTCGTTTTCTCTGCAATCTCAACTAATTTCTTCGCAATAAGTGGACGTGATAACGCCGATACGAGTGGATAACTATTTTCATACATTAAATTACCTTTGATAGCGTAACTTACGAAATCATCACTAAATTCTTTCGTTGCATCAATAATGTGACACTCAACTGCCCCCATATCTAATGCTTTAGAATAAACGACATCTAAATCTTTACCTTCACCAACATCTAAACATACAGCTACAACATCATAGCCTTTATCTATAAGCCATTTAACGGCAACACTTGTATCTAATCCACCTGAATATGCTAATACGATTTTCTCTTTCATTAAAATTCACCTCATAATTTTTCTGAAAATTGATATAAATTAATACTAACAGATATCAAATGAAAATAAAACCATTTTTTTACATAAATATACAAAATTTTGAAATCTGTATATAATAATGAATTGCATTGAATTAAAGGATATAATGCAACATGACCCATTTTCAGCATTATTATTTTATTTATAAAATATTCATTTTTGAATTATTAGAAAATGTCTTAAAATTGTTGAATTAATTTGAAAATATGTGAATAGTCAGTCATGTCAATTGAATAGATAGCATAAAGTTAGTAAAATTAAATCAACAAGGACATACAGGAGGCTTTTATAAAATGACTCATATTCAATTAGATTATGGCAAAGCATTAGAATTCTTTGGTCAACATGAAATTGATCAACAACAAGATATCGTTAAAACTATCCATAAAACGATTCATGAAGGTACTGGTGCAGGTAGTGATTTCTTAGGTTGGGTCAATCTACCAGAAGATTACGATAAGCAAGAATTTTCAAGAATTGTTGAAGCGTCAAAACGCATTAAATCAAATTCAGATGTACTTGTAGTTATCGGTATTGGAGGTTCATACTTAGGTGCACGTGCTGCTATCGAAATGTTAACTTCTTCATTCCGAAATTCAAATGAATATCCTGAAATTGTATTTGTTGGTAATCATTTATCATCAACATACACTAAAGAATTAGTAGATTACTTATCAGATAAAGATTTCTCTGTGAATGTAATTTCAAAATCTGGAACAACTACAGAACCTGCAGTAGCATTCAGACTGTTTAAACAATTAGTTGAAGAAAAATATGGTAAAGATGAAGCTAAAAAACGTATTTTTGCTACTACAGATAAAGCTAAAGGTGCATTAAAACAATTGGCTGATAATGAAGGTTATGAAACATTTGTTGTACCAGATGATGTAGGTGGCCGTTATTCAGTATTAACAGCTGTAGGTTTATTACCAATTGCAACAGCTGGCATTAATATTGAATCAATTATGATTGGTGCAAACAAAGCGCGTAAAGAATTATCATCAGACAACTTAAATGAAAATATTGCGTACCAATATGCGACAATCCGTAACATTTTATATAGTAAAGGATATACAACTGAAATGTTGATTAACTATGAGCCATCAATGCAATATTTCAATGAATGGTGGAAACAATTGTACGGTGAGTCTGAAGGTAAAGACTTTAAAGGTATTTATCCATCAAGCGCAAACTATACAACGGACTTACATTCATTAGGTCAATATGTTCAAGAAGGACGTCGTTTCTTATTTGAAACAGTTGTAAAAGTAAACAACCCTAAACACGATCTTACAATTGAAGAAGATAGTGATGATTTAGACGGATTGAATTACTTAGCAGGAAAAACAATTGATGAAGTCAATACGAAAGCATTTGAGGGTACATTATTAGCACATACTGATGGAGGCGTACCTAACGTAGTTGTGAATATACCACGTTTAGATGAAGAAACATTTGGTTATGTCGTTTACTTCTTTGAATTAGCTTGCGCAATGAGCGGATATCAATTAGGTGTTAACCCATTCAACCAACCTGGTGTTGAAGCATATAAACAAAACATGTTCGCGTTATTAGGTAAACCTGGATATGAAGATAAGAAGAAAGCGTTAGAAGAACGTCTATAATACGCTAATCTTCTCATTGATTAAATTAAATATATATTAAGAAGAGTCCGGGACAAAAATAATATAATGAAGCTATTTTGCAAATTCGCAGTAGCTGACTGAACTGAGAAGGCGCTTAAATCAAGCTTTTCTCAATTCTAGTCATCCTTGCGGGGGTGGGACGACGAATTTAAAAGAATTCTGTTCCACTCCCTTTTTATTATATACCTTTATATTAAAGCTAAGGAATGAGTTCTAACTACTACCTATGACTGATTTGTAACCATAGAGGTAGATTTATAAATGAAACAGTGTACAATATTTCTATGAAATAATGACTGTTAATTTAATAGGAAGGATTTGATGTAACTGTGTTTCATCAAATTGAACAATGGTTTGATTTATTACAAGGTTTTGGTTATTTAGCTGGGTTTATCATATTATTTTTTAGGGCCATTGTACCAGTGCTTCCATTAACATTGTATGTTATTTTATGTGTTCATGCGTATGGCTTTTTAGCAGGTACGATTGTGAGTTGGTTAGGTGTTGTAGCAGGTACTTACACTGTCTTCTTCTTCTGTAGAAAATTTGTGAATGCCAACTTTATGAAACGAATTAAATCAAGACGATCAGTCGAAAGATTAATTCATTTTATTGATAGACAAGGTTTGGTACCTATATTTATCTTGATGTGCTTTCCATTTACCCCTAATACACTTGTTAATTTTGTAGCTAGTTTGTCTCATATTAGAGGGAAATATTATTTTATGATTTTACTTGTTTCTAAGCTTATTTCTATCACATTTTTGGCAATTATGGGAAAAAGTGTAACAACTTTTTTTACACATCCTTTTAGAGCAGTCATGATAATAATGATAACGATAGCATTATGGTTTATTGGTAAGAAAGTAGAAGGCTATTTTATGGGTTCGGACAAGGAGTGACAACGTGCGTAGAATTGCAAGTTGGGTAGTAGCATTACTATTTGCTTGTCTCTTTGTCATTTTTATACAAATGTTCATCATTAAAAGTGCGGTCGTTCAAACTAACGATATGTCTCCCACTTTAAATAAAGGTGATCGCGTCATTGTTAATAAAATAAAAATCACCTTTAACTTATTGGATGATGGTGATATCATCATGTATCGCCAAAATAATCAATTGCACTTTGGTCGATTGGTGGGTAAACCTGGTGAATCTATAGAAATCAGAAATGGTGAATTGTATAGAGATGATAGACAAGTTGACAAATTTTATGCTAAAAATAGAGATATTAATAATTTTGCGATAAGAGATTTACATGATTCTGATGGTGATATTATTCCACCAAATTCATATTTTGTTTTAAATGATAATGGTGATAAACGCAGTGATTCACGTAGATATGGATTAATAGATAAAGACGATATTGTTGGAGATGTTAGTTTGAAATATTATCCATTTAAAGAATTTACCTATCAATTTAATAAGTAGATGAGGTGTTAATAGTGAAAAAAGAAATAGTTGAATGGATTGTGGCCATAGCGGTAGGTTTATTACTAGTATGGGTAATGGTAAACTTCGTCGCTAAGTCATATACGATTAAAGGCGATTCTATGGATCCAACATTAAAAGATGGCGAACACGTTATGGTCAATATTTTAGGATACAAAGTTGGAGACATTAAAAAAGGGAACGTCATCGTTTTTCATGCGAATCAACAAGACGACTATGTAAAACGTGTTATTGGCGTGCCGGGAGATAGTGTTGTTTACAAAGATGACAAACTATATGTGAATGGTAAAAAGATAGATGAACCGTACCTTGATTACAATGAAAAGCGTAAACAAGGAGAATATATTACGGGTTCATTTGAAACGAAAGATTTACTAAATGCCAATCCTAAATCTAATGTTATACCTAAAGATAAGTATTTAGTTTTAGGTGATAATCGAGAAGTAAGTAAGGATAGTAGAGCATTCGGGTTAATCGATAAAGATCAAATTGTAGGTAAAGTATCATTTAGATTTTGGCCATTCAGTGAATTTAAGTTTAATTTTAATCCTGACAACGATAAATAAAGGCATTGACTAATGATTTAATATATACCTATCAAGGCTGGTAATGGAATGTTATAGAGATTCCAACCAGTCTTTTTTTGTTCATTATTTTAATACAACAAAACATTTTTAGGAACGTATGTTCTATGTTAAAATGAACTCAAAGGAGTGTGGGAATAATGGAGTTGAACGCATACATAGGTAGAGCCGGGACAGGTAAATCCCATTATATGATTAATAATATAAAGCAACAAATGAAAGATGACCCACTTGGTGATCCGATTATTTTAATCGCACCAACTCAAAGTACGTTTCAATTAGAACAAGCTTTT
Organism: Staphylococcus sp. GDY8P85P; assembly: GCF_017892405.1. Lineage (NCBI taxonomy): Bacteria > Bacillati > Bacillota > Bacilli > Caryophanales > Staphylococcaceae > Staphylococcus > Staphylococcus sp. GDY8P85P. The sequence continues at coordinate 49,707 of NZ_JAESLA010000047.1, forward strand.
GTAAATGACAAGGCATTGAATGGAAGTTTAAGAACTGAAGTGCTTCACTTTGAACGTTTGAGTTATAGAGTTTTTCAAGAAGTAGGGGGATTAACTGAAGAACGATTAACGCAAGCAGCCACTGAGATGATGATTTATGATCTCGTTCAACAACATCAATCTGAACTCAAATTATATCGATCACAAGTGAATTACTATGGATTCAGTGAGAAGTTAAGTGAACAAATTCAAGATTTTAAGAAATATGCTGTTACGCCTGAACATTTGAAATCCTTTTTGCAAGATAATGACATAAGTACGAGAACGAAACATAAATTAGAAGATATATCCCTCATATACCAATCTTTTGAGGAACGTATAAATGGATCGTTTATTACCTCAGAGGATAGCTTAAATCATTTTATTGATATTTTGAATCAATCAGAATGGATTAAAAGGTCAGAAATATACATAGACGGGTTCCATAACTTCTCTACATTGGAATATCAAATAATTAAAGCGCTGGTACAAAATGCCAAAAAAGTTACAGTCCTTCTGACAACAGATGGTAATGAAGATCCATTCAGTCTCTTTAGAAAACCATCCGAAGTATTAACCCACTTAAAGGAAATTGCTAATGATTTAAATATAGACTTACAACAACAATTATTTAAACAACAACATCGTTTTAACAACAAAGATTTAATGCAATTGGAACAACAATTTGATGCACTGCAAATTAATCCTGTAACTTATGAAGGTAATATTAATATTTTAGAATCATCAAGTATACGTGAAGAAGTGAATGAAGTGGCTCGCCAAATTATAAAAGATACACGAGATAAGCAATATCGATACCAAGATATCGCTATACTGTATCGCGATGAAAGCTATGCCTATTTATTTGACTCTGTACTTCCACAATATGACATCCCATTTAATATAGATACCAAAAGATCAATGACACATCATCCCATCATGGAAATGGTGCGTTCGCTTTTAGAAGTAATTCAAACGAACTGGAATATGAGTCCGATGATGCGCTTAATTAAAACCAATATTTTGTCTAATCATTTTAAAGATAGTGCGTATTTAATTGATTTATTAGAGAATTTTGTAGTTGAACGTGGCGTTTATGGCAAACGTTGGCTCGATGATAAATTATTTAGTGTAGATAATTTTACTAAAATGGGCCGAAAAGAGCATAAATTGACTGTTGAAGAACGAGAAACGTTTGAGCAAGTCGTTAATTTGAAGCATGATATTATCGATAAAATAGTAACTTTCGAAAAGGCAATGAACGAAGCGGATAATGTAAGAGGATTTGCGACAGCATTTTATGAAACTATGGAGTCATTTGATTTACCAAAATATTTAATGACACATCGGGACCAACTAGATGTCGAGGGTCATCATGAAGAAGCAGAAGAAATTGACCAAATTTGGAATGGCCTTATCCAAATATTAGATGATTTAGTCACTGTATTTGATAATGAAGATATGACACTTAAACGCTTTTTAGAAGTTTTTGATATTGGTTTGGAACAATTAGAGTTTGTTATGATTCCGCAAACACTCGACCAAGTTAGTATAGGGACAATGGATCTAGCTAAGGTAGACAATAAAAAGCATATTTATATGGTTGGAATGAATGATGGCGCAATGCCACAACCTGTTTCGTCTTCTAGTTTAATAACTGATGAAGAAAAGAAAATGTTTGAGCAACAGACACAAGTTGAATTGAGTCCAACCTCAGATATCTTACAAATGGATGAAGCGTTTGTTTGCTATATTGCGATGACACGAGGCAGTGACCAAGTTACATTTTCATATAGCTTAATGGGGGCTCAAGGTGAGGATAAAGAGAAGAGTCCGTTTCTTGATCAAATACAAGCATTGTTTAATGGTTTAGAAGTAACGAATATTCACTATAAACATAATGCTCAACCTATTTCTTTAATGGAACATCCGCATCAAACTAAGGTAGCACTATTTGAATCGCTAAAGCGTTGGTTGGAAGCAGAGATGGTTGCAGATATATGGGTAGATGCGTATCAAGTTATGCGAGATAATGACAAATTGAACGGTGGTTTAAGTTACTTATTAACAGCGTTGACATATGATAATGAAACGGTGCAATTAGATGAACCGTTGGCAGCATCATTATATGGTTCAACAATCAATGCCAGCGTTTCTAGATTTGAAGGATATAATGACTGTCCATTTAAACATTACGCGAACCATGGTCTAAGATTAAATGAACGCACGAAATATAAACTTGAAAATTTTGATTTAGGTAATATTTTCCATACTGCATTAAAGTATATTTCTGATAAGATTAATGGCGATTTTAAAAATCTTGATAATAAAAAGATTCGCGCATTAACTGTTGAAGCTTTAGAAAATGTATTGCCGCAAGTTCAGTTTAATCTTATGGATTCAAATGCGTACTACCGATATATGTCTAAACGAATTGGTGTTATTGTTGAAAGTACGCTGAAAGCACTACGCTACCAAAATAAAAATACAAAGTTTAAACCGCAACGATTCGAAGCAGGATTTAGAAAATCACCTAAGAACAGTGAAGAACTTATTGCACAACCATTAATTACAAAACAAGGTATTCCAGTTAATATACGCGGACAAATTGATCGTATAGATGCTTATACTAAGAATGATACGAGTTATATAAATATCATTGATTATAAATCATCTAATCCGAGTGCGACATTAGATTTGAAAAAGGTTTATTATGGCAAACAAATGCAAATGATGACTTATATGGATATTGCATTGCAAAATGCCCAAAGACTGGGCTTGTCAAATGAAATTAAACCAGGTGGACTATTGTATTTCCATGTCCACGATGAACGTCTTAACTTTAAAGATTGGGGCGAATTGCAAGATGATGCTTTAACAGAAGATAAACTGGAACAAGCATTTTTGAAAGAGTATAAATTACGTGGCTTAGTTAATAGTGATATGGATGTCGTAGATGCATTAGATATTCGATTAGAAGACATTGGCAAATCTGATATTGTTCCAGTTAGTTTGAAGAAAGATGGAAGTATTGGTAGTAGGGGAAGTAGTGTGGCTGATGAAACAACGATTCATAAATTTATTAAGCACAATAAAGATAATTTTATAAATACTGCTACAAACATTATGAAAGGTCACACTGAAGTTGCACCACTTAAATTTGATGACCAACTCCCATGCCAGTTTTGTAATTTTAAATCTGTTTGTCACGTGGATACGATGATAGATAGTAAACATTATCGTCATGTAGATGAAACAATAGACCCTATTAAAGCAGTACAAGATGTCGAGTTAGAAAGTGGTGATAATAATGAATGATATTCCAATTAAACCTAAAGATGCGCAATGGACAGATGCGCAATGGAAAAGTATATATGCTAATGGGAAGGATATATTAGTAGCCGCTGCTGCGGGTTCCGGCAAAACTGCCGTTTTAGTAGAAAGGATTATCCAAAAAATAATTAGAGACGAAATAGATGTTGATAAGTTACTTGTTGTCACATTTACTAATTTAAGTGCTAGAGAAATGAAACATCGTGTAGATCAACGTATTCAACAAGCTTCAATTGAAGATCCAAGCAATGAACATTTAAAGAATCAACGTATTAAAATTCATCAAGCACAAATTTCAACACTACATAGTTTCTGTCTAAAGATTATCCAACAGCACTATGATGTCATTGATTTAGATCCCAACTTCCGTACTATAAGTGATGTGGAAAATGTACTTTTACTTGAACAAGCTATTGATGAGGTACTAGAAAAACATTATGAAACACCAGATGTTGAGTTTCTTACGCTTGTGGAACAATTATCGAATGACCGAAATGATGATAGTTTTAGAGATTTATTAAAACGTTTCTACAACTTTAGTATCGCTAATCCATCACCATTTGAGTGGCTAGATTCATTAGTTGATATCTATGACAATGAAGATAAACATGTAGCATATTTGAAAGAATTAGAAAAACTAGCAAAAATTTATATCAAAGCAGCATACCGTACCTTATTAGAAGCGGAAAATAACTTTTTAAATTGTATTGAAGCAGAAAAACATTTAGATGTTATTAAATTAGAAAAATACAAATGTGAAAAAATGCTAGAGGGTAATGTAATAAATTATGAAGAAATTATTAATTACGCTTCTGAAAAATTGCCTACAATTACTAAAAAATTAAAAGACACGAATGAAGACGCAGGTATAAGTGCTCAATTTTTAACAAATGCGAAAGACTTTTATGATGACTATAAAAAGCTATTATTAAATGTAAAAAATAAGTATTTAATGCGTTCTTTTGAAGAATTAAAGGTAGATATGAAGCGTTTAGCACCAAGAATACAGTATCTTGTTCGAATTGTTAAAGATATTATTAATGATTTTGCTGATAAGAAACGTAGTCGTAACGTTCTAGATTTTTCTGATTATGAACACTTTGCATTACAAATATTAACAGATCAAGAAGGAAATGCTTCACCCATCGCTAAAGCATATCGTGACCAGTTTTCAGAAATATTAGTAGATGAATATCAAGATACAAACCAAGTACAAGAAGCTATTATATCTAAAATTAAACATGGCGATGAGTCTAATGGTAATTTATTTATGGTAGGCGATGTTAAACAATCTATTTATAAATTTAGACAAGCTGACCCAACGCTATTTATGAATAAATATCATCGTTTTACAAAGAATGGTGATGGAACTGGTATGCGTATTGATTTATCTAAAAATTTCCGTTCGCGTAAAGAAGTGCTCGCCACGACCAACTATTTATTTGATCATATGATGGATGAAGAAGTTGGTGAAATTGATTATGATGCTGATGCACGACTTTATTTTGGTGCTACTAAATATTCCGATAAATCTATGCCACTTGAATTACATGCATTAGTTCAAGATAAAAGCAGTGATGCTGATTTAGAAAAATTAGAACAAGAAGCCCGTTATATCGTTGAACAAGTTAAAGATATCGTTGAAAATAAACAGGTATATGACATGAAGACGGAAACATATAGACAGGCGACTTTCAAAGATATTATCATACTTGAGAGAGGTTTGAAAAATGCACGTAATTTGCAACAGGTATTTAAAGACAATAATATTCCGTTTCATGTAAATAGTAAGGAAGGATACTTCGAACAAACTGAAGTGCGATTAGTCTTATCTTTTTTAAGAACTGTCGATAATCCATTGCAAGATATTTATCTAGTTGGATTGATGAGATCGGTAATCTATCAATTTACAGAAGATGAATTAGCCCATATACGTGTGCTCAGTATGAATGATGATTATTTCTACCAATCTATCATGCACTATATTAAAGATGAGGAAGCGCGACCAGCATTAGTTAAAAAGTTACAACGTTTTATCGATGATTTAACAATGTATCAAGTATATAGTCAGTCACACCCAGTCTACCAACTCATTGACAAATTTTATAATGACCACTATGTTATTCAATATTTTAGTGGCTTAATAGGTGGTAAAGGTAGACGTGCAAATCTTTATGGATTGTTCAACAAAGCAGTGGAATTTGAGAATTCTAGCTTTAGAGGATTATATCAATTCATAAGATTTATTGATGAATTAATCGAGCGCAATAAAGACTTTGGTGAAGAGAACGTTATAGGACCTAATGATAATGTGGTGCGAATGATGACAGTTCATAGTAGTAAAGGTTTAGAGTTCCCATATGTGATTTACTCTGGACTCTCTAAAAATTTCAATAAAGGTGATTTACGCAAACCACTAATTTTAAATCAAAAATATGGTCTGGGTATTGATTATTATGATTTGGAACAAAATGTGACGTATCCTTCTCTATCATCAGTAGTCATTAAATCAATTACTGAAAAAGAATTAATCTCAGAAGAAATGCGCTTGATGTATGTGGCTATGACCCGTGCTAAAGAACAACTCATTCTTATTGGGACAATTGATAAGGAAGAAGTCTTAGAAAAATATGAACGACTGCCTATTTCAAATAATCATATTGCATTACACAAGCGTTTATCCGCTGATCGACCTTTTGATTTAATTTATAGTATTTTAGCTAAGTATCAATCTTCATCTCTATTACCGGAATATCAATTTGAAAAATCAGTTGATCAATTAGATGAAAGTTTACGTCCTTCTGTGGAAATTAAGGTCGTACATTTTGAAGCACTTTCGATTGAAAATAGTGAGTCCGAGCAGGAGCGTCGTAGCCTTTCGGATTTAGAGACAGAAGGCGCTCATGATGATGCTTTGAAACAACAAATTAATGATCAACTATCTTTTGAATATCCTTACTTAAAGGATACGAAGAAGCCATCAAAACAATCCGTTTCTGAATTAAAGCGACAATTAGAAACAGAAGAAAGTGGCACAAGTTATGAAAGAGTCAGACAATATCGTATTGGTGTTTCAACGTATGAAAGACCAAAATTCTTAAGCGCTAATCGCAATCGAAAAGCTAATGAAATTGGTACCTTAATGCATACGGTTATGCAACATTTACCATTTAAAGAAACACGAATGACTGAAACAGAATTAAATGATTATATTGATGAGTTAATCGCAAAGCATATCATTGAAGAGGACGCTAAGAAAGATATTCAATTTGAAGCAGTTATGAATTTTATCAGAAGTGACTTGTATATGACGATTACACAAGCTGATGAAGTATATAGAGAGTTACCGTTTGTTGTAAATCAAGCACGTGTTGACGAAATGCCTGAAGAGGATGAAGATGTATCCATAATTCAAGGAATGATTGATTTAATTTTCTTAAAAGACGGGCAATATTACTTTGTAGATTATAAGACGGATGCCTTTAATAAACGTAGGGGTATGACGGATGAAGAAATAGGTAATCAACTTCGAGATAAATATAAAATTCAAATGAAGTATTATCAAAATACCTTAGAAACGATTTTGAATTCTAAAGTGTATGGTTATCTGTATTTCTTCCAATTTGGTCAAATGAGTATCGACGACGGCGACAAACGATCTTCTAATTAAATATCATGCAATTCACTAAATTTCTAAAATTTCAGACATATATATTTGTGGTTTAGCAAAGATTAAAGTTATAATATGTATTAAGATATAGATGAGGAGTTGATACTGAATGAAATTTCTATCATTCAATTATAATGACGCTGAATCTTACGGCGTAAAAGTTAAGCGTGAAGACGCAGTTTGGGATCTAAAAAAAGTGTTTGCACAATTTGGCGAAGGTGACTTCCACCCTAAAACACTATTAGAAGGTTTACAACAAAACCAAACACTTGATTTCCAAGAACAAGTACGTAAAGCAGTTGTCGCAGCTGAAGATAGTGGTAAAGCAGAAGAATTCAAAATCGCTTTCAATGATATTGAATTCTTGCCACCGGTTACACCACCAAATAATGTTATCGCATTCGGTCGTAATTACCAAGATCACGCAAGTGAATTAAATCATGAGGTACAACGTTTATACGTATTCACTAAAGCAGCATCATCATTAACTGGTGATGAATCAACAATTCCAAATCATAAAGATATCACTGATCAATTAGATTATGAAGGCGAATTAGGTATCGTCATCGGCAAATCTGGAGAAAAAATTCCAAAAGCGTTAGCATTGGACTATATTTATGGTTACACAATTATTAATGATATCACTGACCGTAAAGCACAAAATGAACAAGATCAGGCATTTTTATCTAAAAGTTTAACTGGTGGTTGCCCAATGGGACCTTACATTGTAACTAAAGATGAGTTACCAACACCAGAAAATGTTAATATTGTAACTAAAGTTAACAATGAAATTCGTCAAGATGGTAATACAAGTCAAATGATTAATAAAATTGATGACTTAATTGAAGAGATTTCTAAATATGTAGCATTGCATCCAGGAGATATTATTGCTACAGGTACACCAGCTGGTGTGGGTGCAGGATTACAACCACCTCAATTCTTACAACCAGGTGATGAAGTTAAAGTTACGATTGATAATATTGGTACATTAACTACTTATATCGCAAAAGATTAATGACTATTCAACATATAAATAGTCATGACTAGCTCATAATCAGTAACTAACTCAATTGCTATGACGTACACAATACGTCTTTCTTGATTCCATATATTTATATAGGAGTGGTAAATTGAACGCATCATGCGTTCGATGCACCACTCCTTTTATCGTTTAACAATACGTTTGGATATAGATATGATATGATGATTAAGTAAAAAAGTAATCAATAGTATTGGGGGAATTTAGTCTTGTTACATATGCATATTGCAAGTTGGGCATTGACAATTATTTTATATGTAATTGCATTTTTACATATTTCAAAATCACAAGGTCCTACACCTATGTTTAAACCTTTACAAATGGCCTTGAGAGTCTTTATGTTACTTACATTGTTCTCAGGATTTTGGTTGTTAATTCAAGAATTTATGGCTGCTAGTCATGGCGGTGGCGGTAATCATATGTTGTTAACATTGAAGATGCTTTGTGGTATCGCAGTAGTTGCATTAATGGAAGTATCTATTGCGAAACGTAAGAAACACGAAGCAAGCCACGGTTTATTCTGGGCAACAATTATTTTAATCATTATTACTATGGCACTAGGTATTATCCTACCATGGGGTCCAATCAGTAGTCTTTTTGGAATTAGTTAAAATAAGATAAGTGATTCATGAAAGAGGTATGAGTCTAGGACATAAAAATATAATAATGCTACTTTGCAAATTTACAGTAGCTGGCTGAACTGAGAAGGCGCTTAAACTAAGCGCCTTCTTAGTTTTAGTCATGCTTGTGGGCGGGGCCCCAACAAAGAGAATTTCACTAAGAAATTCTACAAGCAAAGCAAGGTGGGAGTCGGGGCCCCAACAAAGAGAATTTCACTAAGAAATTCTACAAGCAAAGCAAGGTGGGAGTCGGGGCCCCAGCAAAGAGAATTTCACTAAGAAATTCTACAAGCAAAGCAAGCTGGGAGTAGACGACGAATTTAAAAGAATTCTGTCCCACTCCCATATTTTATAAATCTCGGGCTTTATAGCCAATCATATTAATCAAATCTTTAGGATGACTATAGGGTGGCGCATAGGCTACTTCAAATTCAGTTAATTCATCAACAGTAATGCCACTCATCATTGCCATTGAAATGACATCAATGCGTTTATCTACGCCTTCTTTTCCAATTGCGGCAGCACGCAATAGTTGACGACGCTCAGCGTCAAAATAAACACGCAAGTGGATATCTGTATTTCCAGGGTAATAACCAGCGTGTGTCCCAGAAGTAATTTCAACCATTTGAGTATTAAACTGAGATAATTCTTCAACTTTAACGCCCACACTTGCTAATGTATAGTCGAAAAATTTAACGATATTAGTACCTAGAAATCCTTTGAAAGTAATATGATCGTTACCAGTAAGTTGTTCAGCAATGATACTGGCGCCACGATGTGCACCCCATGCTAAAGGAACTTGTGCAGGTAGATTGACATGGCGATAGAAAGAAGTGATGACGTCGCCCAATGCATAAATATTAGGGATATTCGTCTCAAATTTCTCATTAACTGGAATAAACCCTTTGTCATTTAATGCTATGTTTGATGACTCGATGAAGCTTGAATTTGGGTGTGTACCGACACCTTCAATAATTAAATCATAGTCTTCTTTGACACCTGATTTAAACGTTACTTGATGGTCATGAATGCTGATGATTTCTTCATTTAAACGATAAGGTATATGACGTGAATCAAGCTCGTCGAAGATAACTTGATTCATATCTTGGTCCATTAACTTGTTTACTTTTTCAGAACGGTGAATTAATGTAACCTCTAAACCTCTAGTATATAAGTTCTCTAAGACTTCTAATGAAATATAGCCTGCACCAACGACCAATGCTTTCTTAACTTGATGTTGCTCAATAAATTGATCAATTGCATCCGTATCTTCCATATTGCGTAAAGTGAAAATGAAATCATTATCAAAGCCTAATGAATTAGCACCTGCACCTGGACTTAAAATGAGTTTGTCATAACTAGTTTCAAATGTTTCTTTAGTTTCACGATTTAAGACTGTGACGGTTTGAGCTTTATCATTAATAGCAATCACTTCGTGATACGTTTTTACTGTAATATTTTTCTTCTCTTTAAACATATCTGGCGTAATCGGTAATACATCTTTTCGCTCATTTACAACATTGCCGAGATAGTAAGGCAGGCCACAATTAGCGAAACTCATGTCGCGGTCTTTTTCGAAAATGGTAATTTGACTGTCTTTATCTAAACGACGGATTTGGCTAGCGCAAGTTGCACCACCGGCAACAGCTCCGACTACAATAATCTTTCGCATCGTATATTCCTCCATAAACATATAGTAAAAAAGTGAGACATTAGAAAAATATACATTTGTCTCACTTTATAAATTGATTGTTAACCTTTGTAAGGTATATTTAATTTAAAGAAATCATTTAAATAACGACCGATACCGTCATCATTGTTTGAATAAGTAATATGGTTGGCAATATGTTTTAATTCATCAAGGCCATTGTCCATTGCAATGCCATATTTAGCATATTTGATCATTTCGATATCATTATCCTCGTCTCCGAAAGCGATAATGTGAGAAGATTCGATTCCTAGATAATCTTTGACTTGATCAATCCCACGTGCCTTGCTTATACCACGTTTAACAATTTCAATGACTGGGAACGGTGCACCCCAACGTCTGTGTTCAATATTCTCCGCATAGAAACGCGTAAGCATTTGCTTGATTCTAGGAATGTAAATTTCTTCGGCTTCTACAAGTAAAGATGTGGGCGCTTCGTCTAATTCTTCTAATAAATTACCTGTTTCTATTTTAGGGTTACCCATTGAGAAACCTTCAAATAATCTAGGATCGTGATTATTAATAAAGACATGATCGCGTACCTCAGCAATAATATTTGTAATTTTTGCTTTTTGAAGTGATTCAATCATATTTCTAGCTAAGTCTACATCTAAAACTTCATGGGTCGTTTTAAAATCATCTGATTTAGGATGATGCACATAAGCACCATTGAAGTTTACAATAGGTGTGTCCATATTTAACTCATGGTAATATATTTGGCTTGCACGATAAGGTCGACCAGTTGCAATCATAATTTGATGACCTTGTTTTTTTAAGGTTGTAAGTACTTTTTTAGTATACTCACCAATTTCTTTATTATCATTTAATAATGTTCCATCTAAATCTAAACAAATTAAATAAGGTTTCATATATTTCTCCTTAAGCTACATATCAATAGAATAAAGTTCACTATCATTTTATATCAAATGTCTGTGAAGGTGATACATTAAATCAACGTTATAGTGTCATTATAACGTCTTTAATGGTTTAGTGGTATCATAGCATTTTATTGGCGTTTTGTCGGATATTTGATATATTAGTGTAAAGATAAATAATGAGAGGTGATACTAATGGAAGAGGCATTAAAAGACAGTATCCTAGGTGCACTTGAAATGGTTATTGACCCTGAATTAGGTATTGATATCGTTAATTTAGGTTTAGTATATAAAGTGAATGTTGATGATGATGGTTTGTGTACAGTTGAAATGACACTAACTTCAATGGGCTGCCCACTTGGACCACAAATTATCGAACAAATTAAAACAGTATTAGCTGAAATTCCAGAAATACAAGATACAGAAGTTAATATTGTTTGGAATCCACCTTGGAATAAAGACATGATGTCAAGATACGCTAAAATTGCATTAGGCGTTGGCTAATTAATCGCTTAGAAACAATAGTACACGATGATGATGTACTATTGTTTTTTTATTTTAAATGGTCTTAACTTTTTAACGAAATCGTTTCAAAGTCATATCTTCAGTGCGTATAGTGACAAAATGATGTTAATAAATGACATAATTGTAATATAAATTGAATTTGTTTAAGCGTTATACTACAATACATAAGAATTACAATATAAAATGATTTAAATTGTACTTGCATTTATGAAAATTTATAATAAATGCGCCAAATTATATAAAATAATATTATAGTTCAAGCTCAGACATCTAAGTATAAAACTCGATTTAATCATCCACATTAAAATATTAAAGAATATTAAGCTAAATCATATTCACTCATGTTGTTGATCATCGGCTTTCGTTTTATCCTGATTTTCAGTGCTTTAGTAATTAATGAATTTATCAAAATTTATTATTTAATAGGGAAAGAATGTGAACAATGAAACAAGATTTTGAAAAAGGGAATCAACGTAAGACTAAAATGCGTTACATGCCTGGTTTAGATGGACTAAGAGCAATTGCTGTCTTAGGTATTATTATCTACCATTTAAACAGGAAATGGCTTACAGGGGGATTCATAGGTGTAGATACCTTCTTCGTTATTTCTGGATATTTAATTACAAGCTTGCTTTTAAAGGAATACGAAGAAAAGGGCATAATAAACCTGAAACAATTCTGGTTACGACGCGTAAAACGGTTACTTCCAGCAGTTGTTGCGTTATTAATTGTCGTTGGAATTGCTACATTAATATTTGAACCACAGGAAATTGTACGAGTTAAACATGACATTATAGCCGCATTATTCTATGTGTCGAACTGGTGGTATATTGCCAAAGATGTTAACTACTTCGAGCAATTTTCATTTATGCCATTAAAACACTTATGGTCACTTGCAATAGAAGAACAGTTCTATTTGTTCTTCCCGTTCGTGTTAGTTATTTTACTCTTAACGATTAAAAAATATCGCAACGTCACTTTGATATTATGGATTATTTCTCTAGCATCTTTATTAGCGATGGTCGTTATTTCTCAACCCAACGTTGGATATTCTAGAGTTTATTTTGGGACAGATACACGCTTACAAACATTATTATTAGGTGTAATATTAGCATTTTTATGGCCACCGTTTAAATTGAAAGCACATCCGCCAAAGGTGTTGCAACGTTCAATTGATGGAATCGGTATAATAGGACTTCTCCTACTGATATACTTATTCTTCACAGTAAAAGATACGAGTTCATGGATTTATAATGGTGGATTTTATCTTATATCAGGTATGACGTTATTCGTTATTGCTAGTGTAGTTCATCCATCTAGCATTTTAGCTAAAGCGTTAGGTAATCGCGTATTCGTTTATATTGGTAAACGCTCATACAGTTTATACCTATGGCATTTTCCTGTTATAAGCTTTATACACATCCACTTTGTTGATGGACAGCTTCCAATCTATGTGTATGCTATCGATATCGTACTTACAGTATTATTTGCTGAATTATCATATCGATATGTAGAGACACCGTTTAGACGTGAAGGTTTCAAGGCATTTTCATTCAATCATCTAAAAAGACCTAAATTCATCAGAACGATCATATCAATAATAGCGTTAATACCAATAGTATTAATATTTATTGGGGTCTTTGACCGTTTTGGAAAAGATGACATTGAAAATAAAGCAAATTCATTTAATACGAATGAGCAAGATAAATATTTAATCAGAATGATGCCTGGTGAAAATATAAAAATCGATGGTTCAAATAGCAATAGTAAAAGTAAAAAACAGGTGTATACCGATATAAGTCCATTACTCATTGGAGACTCAGTAATGGTAGATATTGGTGAGACATTTAAATCTCAAGTGCCTAAAGCAACGATTGATGGTAAAGTAGGTCGCCATTTACAAGAGGCGCTCTCGATTGCAGGCAATTATTCTAACTATAATAAACCTTCAGATAAAGTTGTTTTAGAACTAGGTACTAACGGTGATTTTACAGAGGAAGAATTAAATCAATTAATCAGTAAGTTTGGTAAAGCACAAATTTATTTAGTAAATACACGTGTACCTCGTGATTGGCAAGATAACGTTAATAAACAGCTTGCTAATGCTGCTAAAAAGCATAAAAATGTAACCTTAGTAGATTGGTACCAACGCTCTGCAGGACATCCTGAATACTTCGCACCAGATGGCGTTCATCTTGAAAATAGTGGTGTAAAAGCATTATCTGATGAAATAATTAAAGCGATGAAGAAAAATTCGAACAATAAATAAGATATGCTAAGCGTTTGAAACAAAAATAAACAGTTGAGCTATGTAGCACATGCGCTGTAGCTGACTGAATTGAGAATGCACTTTTTAACTAACTCAATACTAGTCATTCATGTGAGGCTGAGACGATAAATTCGGGCTCTTCGTCAAATCGGAC
>NZ_JAESLA010000048.1:0-21313 GCF_017892405.1 Staphylococcus sp. GDY8P85P
AGTCCAATTTATTATAGAACCGTTTAATTACGTCAACTACTGCCAACATATATTTGGAGCCTGAGATATCGATTTTTGTCCCAGACTCGTCTTTTTAACGATAAAAGTATAATGAACGTTCTATATAAAAAGGAGGTTAAACAATGAAGTTTTCTAAAATTGTCTTACCAGGTATCGCGATGATTGCAACAAGCTATGGACTTGGGCGCTTTAGTTTTGGTTTATTTTTACCGAGTATTTCAAACGATTTAAACTTAAACGCGACACAAGCGGGGCTCATCTCATCGCTGTTTTATTTAGCATATTGCTTCACAATTATTTATGCTACTTTAAAAACGAACAGCGTTGGACCGAAACTTATGATTTTATTTGCAGGGTTATCGGTCTTAATAGGTCTCATGTTAATTAGTGTGTCTCATGCGGCATTGTTACTTGCAATCGCAGTTATATTTGCCGGGGGAAGTACAGGTTTAGTTTCACCACCATATGGCTACGCGATTTCACTATGGGTCAAATGGCATGAGCAAGGTAAAGCAAATACGTGGATTAATTCAGGAACAAGTTTAGGTCTCATGTTTACTGGTGTAACTGCGATGCTCCCGTTTTTAAATTGGAGAATGACCTATTTAATATATAGTGTTATTGCGATCATTGTCATTATTTGGAACTATTATGCGATCCCATCATTAAACAAAGAATTGGAGATCGAAACTGGGTCTTTCAACATTAGAGACGTCAGTACGAGTAAAAAGATTATTGTTGCCTCAACAATATTGGGATTTTCAACAGCGCCATTTTGGACATTTTCTAAGTCCTTCGTAGAGAGTATTGGTACATATTCCAATGTTAGTCTCTCTGTGTTTTGGATTTTAATTGGTGTCTTCGGTATGGTAGGTGGCATGTCTGGTGCTATGATTGATCGTTATGGTTTACGTTTCGCTTACATGATTGGTGTCATCTTTCTATCTCTTGCCTCCATTGTATTAGCATTCGCATATCATTTATGGATGATTCCATTTATTGCTTCATCTTTATTTGGAGCAAGTTATATATTTATAACAGGTGTGCTATTAGTTTGGGGCGTTAAAGTCTTCTTGAAAAATGCCTCCCTAGGCATCGGCATTCCGTTCTTAATGTTAGCAGTAGGACAAGTATTAGGTTCTGTAGTGGCTGGTTCTTTAGTAGATCAATTTAACTATACTATGACATTTCTTATTTATGGTTTGATTGGTATGATTGCGTTATTTATTTATCCAAAAGTCAATGTAAAACCTATGAAAGTAGATAAATCTGAGGACTATACGAAAGTACAACTTAAAAATAAAGATGTGCTGAATATTGAACACTAAGCGGTAAGTCTTACCTCCCTTTAGTAAGAAGAACATAGAAATGGCTATACATCCATGTTATGGTGTTAATGTATTCAAAGCGTGTCGTGTCCCGCCCCTTATATTGTTTATAAATAGGAATAAATTGTTGTTCATTCAAAAGAAAACAATTCTATTTATATAAATTTAATATTTATTAAAAATTAAAAAACTTTAATTATTAATATTGTGGTGCGGATCAAATAAGTTATATAATAAGTTAAAATAAAAGTTAATTAATTTGATACTTGAAGAAAGCAGGGACGAGTATAGTGAACAAAGGGGTAGCATTAAAGAAATATTCACACATATTAATTGTCATCCTAATGACAGTGGTATTATCTTTTCTGTTTCAATTAAATGATGCACATGCATCTACTAAAAGTAAGGATTTAAGTGTTCAACCAACATCTCAACAGCACAACCCAGTCAAAGGGGCTAAAGGTAACGTTGCAACGACTCAAGCTAAAGTGCAAACACAGCCTAAGGTAATTAATCGCAATCAAGTGACTAAAGTACCTTCTAAACAATCACATGTGGTAATGCATCGTACGACAGTACAACCTTCATCGCAAAACTTTTCAAAACAAAAGCAACCAACTAAGGTTAACAAAAAAGTTGTCTCAACAAATAAAAAACCACAAAATGCATCAAAAGTAACGCGTACACAATCTGCGAAGCCACAGTTATTAGCACAGACTACCAAAACGAAAAGCAAACCAATTACGAAAGTGGCAGTTGTAAGTAAGACTAAAGCTGCGAAACCAAGTGCGCAAACAACAGTCAAAGCGTCTAAAAAAGCATCATCAACGGCGAAAAAGAATTACTATAATCAAGCGCCTAAGCGTTGGCCATCTAATGTGCCTGGTGGTGATAATGTACGTGATTTCGGTCAAACGACGAAAGAATCCGGCATTGATGACGCACTAAAAATTATGAAGAAATCGGGCAACAAAGGCGTAACCATTGAGCACGCTAAAGCGAAAGATGCCAATATCGCAACAGTTTATAATTGGAATCCAAAAGCAAAACAATTAACATATGGCACTGGTACAGCAATTGGAAAGCATACGATTCTAACTGCGAATCATGTTGTTAATGATCAAAGTGCGCATAAACCTTTAACACCGTCACAACCACAAAATATGCGTATCAATATATTACAAGAGGGATCTAAAATTGTGCGTACACTTGAAGTCTTTGGTGTTCAAATGTTGCAATATGGTGATGTTTCTCTAGTGTATACGTATGAAGATATTTCAAAGTATATGAAGATAAGAAAGATTGCATCAGAAAATTCGATTAAAGCTATGAAAGCAAACACACCTATTCACATGTACCACTATGGTAAGCCGACTGGTAAATATAAAAATGATCCTGCCGGCACAATGTATCATTCAAAAGGGAAATACACGATGACTGCACGAAATGTGAACCCGATTGGCTATTATCAAATGATGGCAGAACCAGGCTCTTCTGGTGGGGCAGTCTTGAATAGTAAGAACGAGGTCATTGGTATTCATGCTTTCCGATTAAACTCAGGTGATTATAAAAAATACAATTTAAATACGATGACAGAAATCAGAGGCAAATTACGCAAAGAAATTATGGATAATATTGTGTAACAATCTGATTGTGACAGTGAGCGGGATGACAGAAGTTAAAGCTAGTCAATATCCTGCTCTTTTTATAGTTACTTGAAGTTCTGCGTCATAGCCTGAAGGAGAGTTGTGATTCAAACGAATATGGACTGTTTTAGGGATATTTTAATGAAAGAGTGTCATTCATTACAAGGAAGTTAGACTGCGGTCACTAACAGGTAAGCCTAACCTCAACATTGGATTTTACTTAAATGCATCACTAAAATGACGTAGTATAGACACTGATTGTCATATGATCAATGCCTATACTACGTCGCATGTTAAATATTAAATTACTTTTCAGCTAAATACTTCACGGCCACCTCTTTGTAGATATCGATGTATTTAAGGTACATCTCTTTTTCAATATATTCATCGACTTGATGAGCCATAATTGTAATACCTGGGCCGACAATTGCAAGATCTACATTATTTGGATTATCACCTAGAAGACTAGATGCATCCGTAGTACCTATAAAAGCTGCGACAAAGACGTCATCCTTATTCACATAATGTGGTGCAACGTCTGTAATCACTTTGATTAAGGTGCTGTCTTTATCACTTGTTACAGGACGATGGTCACTTACAACTTCAAATGACAATGCATCGCGATTTACTTCGTCAATCGTTTGCTGGAATAATGTTTTAACAAAGTCATTATTATACTCAGGTACAGGCCGTACATTGTATTCAATTGAGGCCTCTTCAGGTACAGAGTTGAATTGTTTACCACCTTTGATAACTGAACCGAGCATGGTAAAGCCAGATGCAAAATTTTCCGCTTCCTCACTTAATGTGCCTTTCATAAATTTGTTTACCATAGGTGCGACATCCAACGCATGATGCAGGTCATGCTTTTTAATATCCGCATACTTTGAATTTAACTGATTGATAAATTGTACAAGTGTGTTAATTGCGTTGTCTCCTAGAAATGGCATTGAACTGTGGGCAGCGACACCTGTGGCCGTCACTTTACATGCCATAGACCCTTTATGTGCATAGAAGACACCGTTATCTGTTGGTTCCCCGATGATTAAGCCATCAAGATCATCTAAATAACCTGCTTTCGCAAATAATTTGGCACCTGCCTGTTCTTTTTCCTCTCCAGTCGTCGCCAGCAAACGGATGGTTCCCTTTGGTAGCGCGTCAGACATTTTTAATTCAATCAGTGCAATCACCATTCCCATCAAGGCGCCTTTCATATCTGTTGTACCACGTCCATATAATTTGCCGTCTTGTTCAGTGAGTTTAAATGGTGGGTAAGTCCATTTCTCATGATTTCCGGCATCAACAACATCCATATGACCACTCATTGCTAATATCGGAGAACCACTACCGATTTCAGCGACTAAATTTGCTCTAGTCTCGCTCACTTTTAATATTTTAGATGGTATTTCGTAGCGTGCTAATACGTTTTGTAAATAACGACAAACGTCTATTTCGTGATCATTTTCTGACTGAATTTCAATAATATCTGCTAGTAACTCAATTTTGTCTTCTTCTTTAAAAGTCCACATATGTATCCCAACCTTAAATTTAATATTAGTATTATGTATACATAAAGTGTAATTTATAAACATAATAATGAATATTCATCCTAATATATTTTATAAAATTGCATGTTAAATGATATAGTTATCAAAAAAGGGTTACATTCGTAATAGTTAATGTAATATACTATCGAAGTTGTGAACAAATGATGAATGTTACATATTTATTTTTATATGATTTAAAATAATGTGATTGATTTATTTGTACGATACTTTAAAATCAAGATTAAAATTTAGAAAAAGAGAAAGTTTTATGAGGGATAAGAATTATGGGTGAGAGAGAAATGATAACACCTAGAACATTTATATTTAATGTATTAAATGGTGTTGCTTTAGCAATTGTAGTAGGTATGATTCCAAACGCAATTTTAGGGGAGTTAAGCAAATACTTAGGTCAGTATAATGATATATTTACGAAAATCGCCTTTGTAACGCAAGGTATTCAATATTCAATTCCAATTTTGACAGGTATATTGATTGCGGCACAATTTGGCTTAACACAATTACAAACCGCCGTAACAGGGGCAGCTGCTTTTGTGGGGTCTGGTGCATCGACATTTGTAGATAACAAGTGGGTCATCGTTGGTATAGGTGATTTAATTAATACGATGATTACTGCTTCCATTGCGGTAGGCATTATCTTATTAATCGGCAATAAACTGGGTAGTTTAAATATGATTGTGTTGCCTATCGTTGGTGGTGCGGTGGCTGGATTACTTGGATTATTGATCTTGCCATATACTAAATTGATTACATTAGGATTAGGAGATGTTATCAATTGTTTAACGAATACACAACCTATTATCATGACGGTATTGATTGCAATGATATTCTCTATCTTAATCGTGTCTCCGATATCATCTATCGGTATAGGTTTGGCAATTGGAATCTCAGGATTAGCCGCTGGTTCGGCTGCAGTGGGTGTTTCGGCAAGTGCAATAATGCTTGCAGTTGGTAGCTGGCGTGTGAATAAACCAGGTGTTCCGATTACAGTATTACTTGGCGCAGTGAAATTAATGATGCCGACACTGATTCGCCATCCAATGATGATGGTACCAATTATTTGTACAGCAGGTGTTTCAGGTTTTGTTGGTGGCTTGTTAAATATTAAAGGTACGCCAGATTCAGCAGGTTTCGGATTGATTGGTCTTGTGGGACCTATTAAATCATTAAATTTATTAAATATGGGTACAACGAGTGGTTTATTGATTATCGCCATTACGTACATTATTGTGCCGTTAATTTCTGCGCTGTTTTTCCATTATTTATTTACAAAAGTATTAAAACTCTATGATCCTAATATCTTTAAATATAAAGTTTAAGCCAAATATTAAACATAAATTGTCAAAAAGATAACCCATGTAGGTAATTTAATATTTTGATACGCATTTGACTAACATTTAAGATAGGTATATGATTATTAAAAATTAATACTGAATTTAAGGACAAGAACTTTATGGTCAATTCACAGAGAGGGAATAAGTGCTGAGATATTCCTAAATTTAAAATAAAGTTTACTACCTTTATATACATTACATGGAAACATGTAACGTTTCATACGCGTTAAAGTATGACTAAAGTGCCATCTCTTGAATGAGATGGAATGTTGGGTGGAACCACGGGTATTCAAGACTCGTCCCTTTTGTAGGGACGGGTTTTTTATTTTATATAAATGTTTAAGGAGAGATGTATCATGTCTAATCAACAAATTCATATTCAATTTCCAGATGGAAGTAAAAAAGCGTATCAAGCAGGTGTTCTAGCTAAAGAGGTAGCGCAATCTATTAGCCAATCTTTATATAAAGAAGCGGTCGTTTGCCGTGTGAATGACCGTTTAGTTGATTTGACCCATCCTCTCCAAGCGGATTGTGAACTCACATTTTACACTCTTAAAGATCAAGAAGGTTTAAATGTGATGCGACATTCTGCGGCACATGTCTTAGCACAAGCACTTACTCGTTTATATCCTGACGTAAAATTAACAATTGGTCCTGTCATTGAAAATGGCTTTTACTATGATATTGATTTAGATGAATCGATTAGTGAAGCAGACTTAAATAAAATTGAAAAAGAAATGAAGAAAATTCATAGTGAGAATTTAAAATTTGTACGACAAGATTTAAGCTATGCAGAAGCTAAAAACATTTTTAAAGATAATTCTTATAAATTGGAACTGATTGAAGAACATAAAGATGATCAACTTTCACTATATCAACAAGGGGAATTTATAGATTTATGTGTTGGCCCACATGTACCAAGTACTAAATTTGTAAATCATTTCAAGTTAACAAAAGTGTCTGGTGCATACTGGCGTGGCGATAGTGACAACAAAATGTTGCAACGTATTTACGGTGTAGCATTTAGTTCTAAAGATCAACTTGATGACTATTTTGAGTTTTTAAGAGAAGCAGATGAACGCAATCATAGACGCTTAGGAAAACAATTAAAATTATTTATGTTCTCTGAAGAAGCACCAGGTATGCCATTCTATCTTTCAAATGGTCAATTTATTCGAAATCAAATGGAAAGTTTCTTACGAGAAGTGCAATTGAAACATGATTACGATGAAGTAAGAACACCATTAATGATGAATAAACGACTTTGGGAAGAGTCAGGACACTGGGATCATTATCATGAAAACATGTACTTCACTAAAGTAGATGAAAATGATTATGCATTGAAACCAATGAATTGCCCGGGACATATGTTAATTTTCAAAAATGAATTAAGATCTTATAAAGACTTACCGCTTCGAATTGCTGAATTCGGTCAAGTACATCGTCATGAATTTAGTGGTGCGTTGAATGGTTTACTACGCGTGAGAACGTTCTGCCAAGATGATGCGCATATCTTTATTATGAAATCTCAAATCAAATCAGAAGTACAAGAAATTCTGAAGTTAATTGACTATATCTATTCAGTCTTTGGCTTTGACTATAGTATTGAACTATCAACACGACCAGATGATTATCTAGGTGAAATTGATTTGTGGAATGAAGCGGAACAGTCATTGGCACACGTGTTGGATGACCTTGGTTTGGCATATTCAATTAATGAAGGCGATGGTGCCTTCTATGGTCCTAAAATTGACGTACACATTAAAGATGCATTAAATCGTAGTCACCAATGTGCAACAGTACAATTAGACTTCCAAATGCCAGAAAAATTTGATTTAACTTATATCAATGAACAGAATGAGAAAGAACGTCCAGTTGTATTACACAGAGCAGTCTTCGGCTCTTTAGACCGCTTCTTCGGTATCTTGATAGAACACTTCAAAGGTGCATCCCCATTATGGATGGCACCAGTACAAGTGAATTTAATCGGCGTATCGGATAATAATGATGACTACGTCCGTAAAGTTGCAGACACATTAAGAAACGAGAATATTCGCGTCGCTATAGACGACCGAGATGAAAAGTTAGGCAAGAAAATTAGAGAAAGCCAAATGAATAAAATTCCATACACATTAGTGTTAGGTGACGATGAACAACAACATCACACTGTGTCATCAAGAAAGTACGCACATCACGATAACGAAACAATGGATATTCAAACATTCGTTGAAAAACTAAAACATGAAATTGAAAGCAAAGCCTTATTAGTTTAATGATGTAATCTGAAATCAACCAAGCCTATCAGAGTATGAACACTTTGATAGGCTTTTTAATGTCTAGATATTAAATATAAATATGAAAATTGTATAATAATTATATAATGTATTAAAATAATAAAAATACTAAATTATTAAGGGTTATAAAGATGATTAAGCTAACAGATTTTATACAGACACCAAATGTAAGTAAAACTAAAATTAAATTCAATATGAATGCTGGAGATATTAATAAGCGTGCATGGGACTTTTTGTTAGAAGATAGTGAAGATTGGATAGTTATGAACACATGGAAGACTAGACAAAATAATAATAATCTCAATAAGGCAGATTATTTAATAGCCTTAGCTCAATATTATCCATATGGGCCAGAATATTTTGTCTTTGGCGGTATTTATAAGGTCGAAAAGATCAATCCAGAAGTATTTAACCAAGTTGGGTACAAACTAACATTACTTGATGATTATAAAGAATATCGAAAAAGACTTATTATCAAAATACAGAAACCGATTGGTAGAGATGTATATAATCGCCTCTATTCAACTGTACAAGAACAATTACAACCAGAAGTTTATGAAATAGCGCCAAATGTTAAATTAGGACATTTTAAAGGTTATCAACATGTGTGTTTAAAGCATAAAGAATTACAACAGATTATAGATAGAAATGAACCAAGTTGGAAAGATGCATTAAGTCACGTTAAAGGTGTTTATGTTATTACTAATTTAGAAACGGGACAACTCTATATAGGATCAGCTTCAGGCAATACTGACGGGATTTGGCAACGATGGTCGAACTATGCACATTTAAATAATTTAACCGGTGGCAATAAAGAATTTCTAACTATTTTAAATGAAAAGGGTAGAGAATATATTATTCAGCACTTTCAATACGCTATCCTAGAAATATTTGATACAAAGACAAAGGCCAATACAATAATTGAAAGAGAGAATTATTGGAAAACAGTATTGGATACCAAAAAGCATGGTATGAATCATAATTAAATTTTAAGACATAACACATTAAAAAAGGAGTTTGTATATGAAACCCATTGAAACAATGCAATCATATCATTTGCTAGAAAGGTATTTTGAAAAGTGATGAGTCTAAAGGGAAAATGGCATTAAGAGTGTATCCACCGTGGGAAACTGAATTAAATAAAACAGCAACTAAGGCACAAGCATGGCAATGTGCATATTTTAATGAGATAGCGTATGAATAAGTACCAATCTACGTTTTACAGTAACAAAGAATTTTATAAATAATAAGCCAGTAAATGAATTCCTAAAAATTCATTTACTGGCTATTTTAATAGGAGGATGATAATAATATATTAATTTAATTTCTTAAATGCGTTGTTTTAATTAAGTCTATTCCATGCTTCCATGGATTGTTTCGATATTGTGTTTCATCATTTTATAATATGAATCACCTTTAGAGCCTTTTTCTCCGATTGAATCGGTAAAGACTTCTCCGTAAATACGCTTACCAGTTTCCTCAGATAAGCTATTCATAGATTTTTTATCTACACTAGTTTCAACTAATAAATGTTTGATGTGATTGTCTTTAACAAACTTGATAGCCTGTTTCATTTGTGACGGTGTACCTTGTTTCTCAGTATTGATTTCCCAAATATAGCCTGGCTTGATATCAAAGGCTTTTGAGAAGTATTTGAAGGCACCTTCACTTGTAATCATAGCACGTTCTTGTTTTGGAATATCATTGAATTTATCTTTACTGTCTTTGTTTAACTTTTCAAGTTCTGCAAGATAAGCATCACCTTGTTTGTGATAGTCTGCTTTGTGTGAAGCATCTGCTTTCACAAGTTGCTCTTGAATATTCTTAACGTATTGAATACCATTATCCAAACTTAACCATGCATGTGGATCAATCTTGTCCTTATTACCTGTTTCACCATTTAAATAGATAGGTTTAACGCCTTTAGACACCGCGAAGACTGACTTATCATCTGTAGATTTGCCTGCTTGTTCTAAAGCTTTTTCAAACCAACCGTTACCAGATTCTAAATTGAAACCATTGTAGAAGATAACATCTGCATCAGTAAGTTGTTTAATATCTTTCGGTTTCACTTCGTATTCATGTGGGTCTTGTCCTACTGGTACGATACTATGAACGTCTACCTTGTCACCACCGACTTGTTTGACCATGTCATAAATAATTGAATTGGTTGTGACAACCTTCAATTTGTCATGATTTTTAGAATGTTGGTCACTAGAATTTGAACTACACGCTGCTAGAACTAGAATCAATGCAATAAGTAATGGAATAAATTTTTTCATGTTGTGTGTACACCTCTATACTTTGTTTTTAATTTTGAAAAGAGAAGGGTCAAGATATAAATACTAAATGTTGCAATGACAATCGTTGCCCCGCTTGGAAGATTGTAAATAAAGCTAAAGTACAATCCGACAATCGAACTTACTACGCCAATCAAACTTGCTACAATCATCATTGAATAAAGATTCTTTGTGATTAAAAAGGCGGTCGATGCCGGTGTAACAAGTAATGCGACGACTAGGATAATGCCAACAGTTTGAATACTAGCAACGGTGACTAAGGCGAGTAAGAGCATTACAAAATAATGAATGACTGTTGTATTCAACCCACTTACGCGACTGAATGTTGGATCAAACGTTGAAATCATTAATGGTCGATACAATATGACAATCAGTAACATCACGATGACACCAATAATAAGGGTTGTCCAAAATGTTTGTCGGGTAATCGCGAGTAAGTTACCAAATAAAATATGATGTAAATCTGTCGTGCTGTTTATCAGACTAATAATGATGACACCCGTTGCGAGAAATGCAGTGAAACTAATGCCAATCGCTGCATCTGGCTTTGTTTTACTATTATTAGAAATGTATCCAATTAATAAACTTGCAATCATGCCAGTGACTAATGCGCCGATGAACATCGGAATATTGAATAAGAATGACAACGCCACACCAGGTAAAACGGCATGACTCATCGCATCTCCCATTAACGATAATCCACGAAGGATGATTAAACTTCCGACAGTCCCACAAACCACGCCCACTATAATAGATGTAATTAAAGCGCGATTTAAGAACTGATAATCAAATAAATGTTGAATGAAATCAGTCATTTGCTATGTCACTCCCTTCATTAAACGTAGAAGTCACATTAAATAAAAATGTGCGATTGAGATATTGGGGCTGCATTGCTTGGTGACTGGGACCGAAGAATCTAACTGTACGATTCAGTAAAAGAATACGGTCGAAATAGTCTTCTGCTTTAGATAAATCATGGTGCACGATAAGAATAAGCTTACCTTGCGCCTTTAATTGACGAAGTTTCTCCATAATAAGTTGCTCACTATTAAAATCGATGCCTACAAACGGTTCGTCTAATAAATAAACTGTACTATCAGACATCAATGCTCTTGCTACAAGAACACGTTGCAATTGACCGCCACTGAGCTCGGAAATTTGTTTGTATTGCAACGCTTCTAAATCTAAGTCTCTTAATAGTTTTTGAAATTTTGTTTTAGACGCATGATCGACACGTTTGAACCAGCCAATGGTTTGATAGCAGCCAGATAGAATGACTTTCTCAACATTGATTGGGAAGTCTAAGTCTAATTGCGCTTTTTGAGGAATGTATGTAATGTATTGCAATTGTTTATGTATGGATTTGCCATATAAATACATCTCGCCACTAGCGTTAAACGTTCCGATCAAGCTTTTTAGCAATGAAGACTTACCCGCACCGTTGGGCCCCATGATGCCAATGATTTCCCCTGATATTGGAATCTTTAAAGAAATATCTTTCAGCACATGTTTATGATTTAAATGCAAATTCATGTTGTTAATTTCTATCAACAAACTACCTCCTAAATAAAAGTTTAGGTTAACCTAATTTATTTCATGATAACTTCCGAAAACAGAGCGTGTCAAGTCGAGATAGTTAATAAAAGTGTGGAAATAGTATCAATTCATTTCGGTAAATAAGTTCTAGAGTGAGCGTTAATCATTGATATGGCTACATTTGATCATCATTAGTTTGATTGACAATTAAAAATTTAAATGTAAAATATAAAACGTAATAATTACGATTTATAAAAAGAAAGGTATGATTTTATGGGCAAGATACCTGTAACGGTATTGAGTGGTTATCTTGGATCAGGTAAGACAACATTACTTAACCACATTTTAAATAATCGTGAAGGCCGTCGAATTGCGGTTATTGTGAATGATATGAGTGAGGTAAATATTGATAAAGACTTAGTTGCTGATGGGGGCGGGTTATCTCGAACAGATGAAAAATTAGTCGAATTATCTAATGGTTGTATTTGCTGTACGTTAAGAGATGATTTATTGCAAGAAGTTGAGCGTCTAGTAGAAAAAGGAAATATTGATTATATTGTGATTGAATCTACAGGGATATCTGAACCAGTACCTGTTGCACAAACTTTCTCTTATATTGACGACGCATTAGGTATTGATTTAACTTCTATTTGTCGACTAGATACGATGGTAACTGTTGTAGATGCGAACCGATTTATTAATGACATTAATTCTGAGGATTTACTTGTAGATCGTGATCAAGGTGCAGATCAAACAGATGAACGCTCAATTGCTGATTTACTCATTGATCAAGTCGAATTCTGTGATGTGTTAGTGATCAATAAGACGGATTTAGTTACCGAAGCGGAATTAACAAAATTAGAAAACATCTTAAGAAAATTACAACCGGATGCTAAATTAATCAAAACGACAAATGCCGAAGTGGATATCAATGACGTGTTAAATACAGGGCG
Source organism: Staphylococcus sp. GDY8P85P (assembly GCF_017892405.1). NCBI lineage: Bacteria > Bacillati > Bacillota > Bacilli > Caryophanales > Staphylococcaceae > Staphylococcus > Staphylococcus sp. GDY8P85P. The sequence continues at coordinate 12,978 of NZ_JAESLA010000048.1, forward strand.
CTTTGATTTTGAACAAGCAAGTAATTCTGCAGGTTGGATAAAAGAATTAACTGAAGGTGGTCACGCTGAACATACACCTGAGACAGAAGAGTATGGGATTGGATCATTTGTCTATTCAAGACGTTTACCGTTTCACGCGAAACGTTTCAATGATTGGTTAGAACAAATGCCTAATAACATTGTTCGTGCAAAAGGGATTGTTTGGCTAGCACAATATAATCAAGTTGCATGCTTATTATCTCAAGCAGGTTCATCTTGTAATATTAGTCCGGTAACGTATTGGGTAGCTGCAATGTCGCCAGAACAACGAGAACAAATTCTAAATCAACGACCAGATGTTGCCGAAAGTTGGGATATCGAATATGGTGACAGAAATACACAATTTGTAATTATCGGTACAGAATTAGATCAAGAACAAATTGTAAAAGAATTAGATCAATGCTTAGTAAATAGCGATGAAATTGGTAGTGATTGGAATCAATTAGAAGATCCATATCAATGGCAAATTCGAAAAGCTTAATATCATACCATCGTTCCAGTAGTTAATGTTTGAAAGACAACGTGGCTTAGGATGGACGATAACACCTCGTAGATTGCGTGAAATAATCAAAACGACCGTTACGAGGTGTCTTTTTTATGGCATCATCCAGTGAATATAGTGATGATTTAAATTTATTGAATATTTTGAACAAATAGATGTTAAATTTATGTATAATAGCTAGTAAACACATAATAGGAGAGATGTAACACATGATGAAACAGAAACTTTCAATCAAAGAAAATATATTTATTGGTTCGATGTTGTTTGGTTTATTCTTTGGTGCAGGAAATTTAATCTTTCCTATTCATCTTGGACAAACAGCAGGCGCCAATGTTTGGCTTGCTAATTTAGGATTCTTAATTACAGCGATTGGGTTACCTTTCCTAGGTATCGTAGCCATCGGTATCTCTAAAACGAATGGCGTTTTCGATATTTCATCTAGAGTGAGTAAAGGCTATGCATATGCATTTACAATTGCCCTATATTTAGTAATTGGACCGTTTTTTGCGTTACCAAGACTTGCAACAACATCATATGAAATTGCATTTTCACCATTTATTTCGGCAAGCACTGGAAAGTTAGTGTTACCGATATTCAGTATTTTATTCTTTCTAATAGCATGGTTTTTCTCTAGAAAGCCATCTAAAATTTTAGATTACATAGGCAAATTCTTAAATCCAGTATTTCTAGTATTGCTCGGTATCGTAGTTGTCTTAGCGTTTATTAAACCTATGGGTGGTATTAGTCATGCGCCAATAAGTGCAAACTATAGTAATAGTGTCTTATTGAAAGGCTTTATTGACGGCTATAATACACTAGACGCACTCGCATCACTCGCATTCGGGATTATCATTGTGACAACGATTAAGAAATTAGGTATTACCAATCCGAATGGGATTGCTAAAGAAACGTTTAAGTCAGGATTTATAAGTATCGTAGGAATGGGCGTGATTTACACGTTACTTGCTTTAATGGGTACGATGAGTTTAGGTCATTTTAAAGTGAGTGAAAATGGTGGTATCGCACTTGCTCAAATCGCGCAACACTATCTTGGAGATTATGGCATTATCATCTTATCGCTAATTATTATTGTGGCATGTTTGAAGACGGCGATTGGTTTAATAACTGCCTTTTCAGAAACATTCACAGCACTATTCCCGAAAATGAATTACCTTTGGTTGGCAACAGGTGTCGCACTACTTGCCTGTATCTTCGCGAATGTCGGATTAACTAAGATCATTATGTATTCAACACCTGTACTTATGTTTATCTATCCATTAGCGATTACACTTATTTTATTAACACTTGTCAGCCCATTATTTAATCATTCGACAATTGTTTATAAATTTACAACGTTCTTTACTATGTTTGCAGCATTCTTTGACGGCATCAATGCAAGTCCAGAATTCTTTGCGAAGACATCATTCGCACAAACATTAATTGGCTTTGCCGAACACTATTTACCATTCTTTACAATTGGCATGGGCTGGATCGTTCCAGCAATTATAGGATTTATTATAGGACTAATCGTTTATTCAATCCGTTCTCGTAGACATACACAAACACAATAAATATGCAGTTATAAGCTGTGAGCCTGGGACATCGATCAATGTCCCGCGCCCATAGCTTATTTTTTTGCGTTCATTCATGACTTTGAAAAATTCTTATTGTGTAAATGTACATAGTGTAGTACTATTTAAAACGTAATTATTACGATTTGAAGTAAGTGAGGAGAATGAAATGACTAAGACTTATGACGTTTGGTGGCAAAAAGGTCAAGAATCAGATGATGATATGGCACGAGACCATCAAGAAGCTTGGGAGAGAACGATAGAAATGCTTGATACATCTGACATCGAAGGGAAAACGATTTTAGATGTGGGATGTAATCAAGGCGGATTTTTACGACAATTATACGATACAACACCGTTTAATGAAGGTGTTGGCATCGATTTAGCACGTTTATCTTTGGAAAAGGCAGAGACATTAAAAGGACAACGTCCACTTACATACTATTTAACAGATAAACCACAAGAAACGAAGCACATATTTGATACGGCTGTAAGTACGTCTGTCTTGTACTTAATAGAGGATATTCCGCAACATGCGAAAGATTTAAAAGAGGTATTGAAACCAGGCGGCGTTTATTACGCTTCATTCGCGGATTTAACTAATAACCCGAGTCGTCAGTTTATGGATGACACGATTAATCAATATGGTGCCACACCGTCTCAGAATCACTCTCTAAAACATATCGTTGATAGCTTTGTGAATGCAGGATTTGAAGTTGCGGTAATGAAAGAGCCTGTACCTGACGTGATTGATTTAACACATTATAGCGATTTTTACTTATCACCAAATGATTATTTACAAACATTATATGAAGAATCATTTTTAATCAAAGCAAGAGTGAAAGAAGGTACTGAGAAATGAAGAAACGTATATTAATGACGGTAGCAGCAAGTGCTACGCTCTTATTGGCAGGTTGTGGCAATGGTCAAAAGGAAGATAAAGATGTTACGGTATCGCTACCTACTGAAGCAAAGGCGGATAAACTTGACGCGCAAGGCTATGATGCAGCGATGCCCGTTTATAGTGCAGTGTATGATGCATTAGTTAAATACGACAAAGATAAGGGCGTTAAAGCAGGTTTAGCAGATAAATGGCGCGTTGATGAATCAGGGAAAGTTTATGAATTCCATTTGAAAAAGAACGTTAAATTCTCAGATGGTTCAGCATTAGATGCTAAGGCCGTGAAATTCTCGATTGATCGTGCGAAAGCGATGAATAAAGATACGACTGTAGAAACGTTGAAAAAATTAGATAAGGTCGTTGTTAAAAATGATCACGTGGTCCAAATTAGATTGAAATCTCCATCAAATCAAGTGTTAAATGAATTAACACAAGTGAGACCGTTGCGTATTATGAGTCCACATTCAGTAGAAGGTGGTAAAGTAAACGGTAAATTTGAAAAAGCGATTGGAACAGGTGCATTTGTTGTTGATAAAACTGGTAAAGAAAAAACGACAATGAAGCCAAATAAATATTTCGACAATGGTCACCCAGTTAATTATCATCTTGCATTCCAAACGATTGAAGATGGGGACTCAAGAAATTCTGCAGTACAAAGTGGTTCTGTAGATATTTCTGGTGGTGCTTTAGGTATGCTCTCAGATGAACAAATCAAACAGGATAAGAAAAATAAGAACTTAACGATTGAAGATAGACCTAGCACAGTAAGTCACTTTATGGCATTTAACCCTAAAAATGATGTATTAGATCATCGCGCAATTCGTGAAGCGATAAGTAAGAGCATCGATGCGAAAGACATTGCGGGCAAATCTGTAAATGGTCTGTTCCAGAAGAACGTGCAATTTGTGACTAAAGATAATCAACAACCACACGATTATGATATGAAAGCGGCTGAAAGGTTACTTAAATCAGAAGGCTATCATAAAAACGATGACGGCATCTTTGAAAAGAATGGCAAACCTTTATCATTTAACTTAGTCATTCAAACTGCAGAGTTCCCTAGTTGGAAAGATAAAGCAGAAAAAGTGCAACGTCAGCTTAAACAAGCCGGCATTAAGTTAAATGTGAAAACGTTAGATTCACAATCATACTATGATACATTATGGACGAAAAAAGACTATGATTTGATTTTCTATAGAACGTATTCAGATGCATTAATGCCTTACAACTTTATGAGTTCAGTGTTTAAAAATAATGATGGTCAACCAGGGGTGTTAGCTGATGATGAAACATTAACGAAACAGCTAGACGATTTCCCATCAACCGTATCAAAAGAAGACCAACAGCGTTCGTTTGATAACATATTTAAACACTTTAATCAACAATACTATGGTGTGCCAATTGCTTATCCAAATGAGACATTTGTAGTGAGTGATAAAGTAAAACAATTCAAATTCTCCGGACTTACGGATGCACCAATTGATTATAAAGCGTTGAAAGTTAATGAATAACAATGCTCAAACGTACAATTAAATTCATACTTTATTTAATCGTAAGTTCGTTTATTATCTTCATTTTAGTTGAGAAGACATCTGGTAATCCAGCAATTCTGTATCTACAACGTCATGGTTATACGTCGATTACGCAAGACAATATTGAAGCGGCACAACATCAACTTGGCTTAGGACAGCATGTGTTACTAAGATATATCGATTGGGTTGGACATGCACTCACGGGCAACTTAGGATACAGCTTTAGTACAAACGAAGCGGTTACCGCTATGATAATGGAAGCCATCATGCCGACGCTTGTGCTAATCATTGTCTCTAGTTGTATCATGTTGCCATTTGGCTATATTGTTGGTTACTTCGTTGGGACGCGACCGCATACACGTTACGCTAATGGAATTCGTGGATTCGCCCAAGTGATGACCTCAATGCCGGAATACTGGTTAGCTATTTTATTCATTTATTATTTGGGCGTACGTTGGCAATTGTTACCATTTGTAGGTAGTGATTCATGGCAACACTTTGTGCTACCCATCTTCACAATTGTTGTTATAGAAGGGTGTCATATCTTATTGATGACAGCACATTTGATTGCGCAAACGTTAGATCAAGATGCGTATCAACTTGCGCAGTTAAGACATTTCTCGTTAAAAGCGCGTATCATCGTACAAATTAAAGAGATATTTGCACCACTAATGACCATTTCAATTAACAGTGTCATTCATTTAATTGGAAAAGCCGTAATACTTGAAGTCATCTTTAGCATGTCTGGTATAGGTAAATTGTTGATTAATGCTATTAACCAACGAGATTACCCACTAATTCAGGGCATTGTCATCTTTATCATCGTCTTTATTATGCTAATGAATTATTTAGGCGATGTGATTATCTTGAAGAATGAACCTAGACTTCGACGACGTCACACCCAGCAGTCAGGTAATGAGAAAAGAGGTGCGATGTGATGAAAAAACATCAAACGTACATCGCAATAGCTTCACTATTGAGTTTGATAGTTGTATTAATGACGTATGGTTTAATGCAAGACACGCAACATTTGGATCCACTTGAGTCACCTAATGGACAACATTGGTTGGGTACCGATCAATTAGGCAGAGACTTCTTAGTAAGACTGATTGTCGGTAGTCTTGTCACATTGAGTTTAACAGGTATAGTGATTCTATTAAGTGTTTGTATGGGACTTATCTTTGGCTTAATTGCAGGCGTAGAAAGACGATGGTTAGATCAAATCATTATGTTTGTTGCCGATATGTTGTTGGCTATTCCATCATTTATTATCGCATTAGTCATTTTAAGTTTAGTAAGTAACTCCATGATAGGTTTAATACTTGCTTTAACGATTGGATGGATAGGACGTTATTTACGTTACTTCAGAAATTTAACGCGAGATATTCAAAAACGTCCATTTGTTCAATATGCACGATTGAGTGGGAACTCAACATTCAAAACGACAGTAACACATGTGATTCCACATTTATTGAGTAATATATTCGCTTTGGTGACGGCTGACTTTGGCAAAATGATGCTCAGCATATCTGGCCTTGCCTTTCTAGGACTAGGTATTAAACCGCCGACGCCTGAGTTAGGAACCATTCTTTTTGATGGGAAAAGTTATTTCAACGGCGCACCGTGGCTCTTCTTCTTCCCTGGTGTATTGTTAGGAGGTTTCGCCTTATTATGTCAAATCATCAACAAAAAAATAACGCAGTAAATACGGTAGTCAACGTCAATCAATTATCGATTTTAGATCAAGAGAAAGTATTGTTAAAAGATGTTGATTTGACAGTAACTAAAGGTGCATTTCATTGCATTATAGGTGAAAGTGGCAGTGGGAAATCACTGTTAACAAGAACAATACTTGGAATGAAGCGACCACAATTAAGTTATCAAGGAGATATTGACATCGATTTAACTAAAACAGATGCAGTGTTTCAAGATGTTCAAAGTAATATGTTTCAAAATATAACATTAGCTAAGCATTTCCAATACATTTATGAAGCTAATCGCACACATCTGACGAAACAGGGTATTAAGGATGATGTCTTACAGATGATGCAATTACTTGGTTTAAGACAAGGGGAACAATTACTTGAGCGTTATCCTTTTGAACTTAGTGGAGGTATGGCACAACGTGTCGCCTTTATAATGTCATTAATTAGACGTCCGGACTACTTATTTTTAGATGAACCGACGAGTGCACTTGATCAAGACAATGTTAAAAAGTTTATGCATTATCTTCTGAAGGCACAAGAACGCTACCAAATGACCATCGTTTTTATCACACACGATATTAACTTAGTGAAAGATTTTGCCACGCATATTAGTATTATGCAGCAAGGTCAATTGATAGAAAGTGGTGAGGCGGCGTCAATCTTAACTAAGCCGACACATAGTTACACGGAAAAATTAATTACGATTGCACATCGGAGACAACCTTATGCTTAAAATAGAGAGATTAACCAAATATATAGATACGCAACTGATATTTAAAGAGATATCATGTACAATGAATGACCAGCACTTGCTCATAAGTGGTGAGAGTGGTTGTGGTAAATCTACGTTAGCCAAGATTATCGCTGGCTTAGATACGGACTATCAGGGCGAATTATATCTTAATGGGCGTTTACGTGAATCTTATACGTCTAAAGAGTGGATGAAGCACATCCAATATGTACCTCAATATCAACGTGATACCTTAAATCAGCGTAAAACGGTATTAGCTACACTATTAGAACCACTTAAGAATTACAAGGTAGATAAACAGCGTTATACATCAAGCATTGAAGCAGTGCTTGATCAGTGTAACTTACCACACGATATACTTAAGCAGAAAGTGTCGACGTTAAGTGGTGGTCAATTTCAACGCGTTTGGATAGCTAAAGCTTTAATATTAGAACCAGAGATTCTCATATTGGATGAAGCTACAACCAACTTAGATGTTATTAATGAAGAAGCTATACTTCAAATGCTAATGTCTTTAAAGACGACGCAATTAATCATTATTTCACATGATGCATATGTCTTAAGCCGATTTAACGGTGTTCAATTACCGCTCAAACAATGGGGTCAGTAGCGTTGGAATATAGTCACACGTCACCTCCCTCAACCTGTTTTAAATCGTAAGCAATAAAGAAGTTTGAAAATATTTAAAACAGGGCATATTTTACTAATTAAACCTTTCATGAAAATTGAAACGGCATAAGGTTTTTAACTTTTATAGGGGGATTGTCACATGAATATATACAAATTACGTTACCAACATTACAAAGATATCGTAGATGATAATATCTTAACGGTCTTTGTATTAGCTAAAAATGAAGAAGAAGTTGAACAATTCGCGAAAAAAGTAAGTTATGCAGTTGAGAGTATTACTAAAATCTCTCAAGAAGCGTATGAAAAAGAAAAAGAAAAAAATGAACACTTCGGACTTGAACATGCTGAAAATTATTTAGATTAATCGTCCGTTACTGTGAATCATTAGAAGAGTCCGGGACATAAATAATATAATGAAGCTATTTTGCAAATTCGCAGTAGCTGACTGAACTGAGAAGGCGCTTTAACAAAGCTTTTCTCAGTTCTAGTCATCCTTGCGGGGTCGGGGCCCCAGCAAAGAGAATTTCATCAAGAAATTCTACAAGCGAAGCAAGCTGGGAGTGGGACGACGAATTTAAAAGAATTCTGTCCCATTCCCTTTCCTACGATTAGTCAAGTACTTATCATTAAAATAAGCATTAATTAACTAAACCGTTAAATTTGAATTTTTTGAATAAGGTGTTAAACTATATCTGATTATATAT
>NZ_JAESLA010000049.1:0-33811 GCF_017892405.1 Staphylococcus sp. GDY8P85P
AATTTATTATAGAGCCGAAATATTCTATATTAGGGGCCCTTTACAACATGATTTATATTTCATTTCTAGATTGTCGTAGCATTTGAAAAATAGGCCTATTTTCATATTTCCTTAGTCTTAATGTTCTAGGATTTGAGTTTATTTTAAAGCGAATAAGCAAATATAAACCGCCACATATTCTAAGAAAGTGATGATATACATGTATTTTAATCTTAATTTGATATCAAGTGGCACTTCCCAATTAGGATAGTGACGTTCATAATAAAAGATTTGGATAAGATACAAACCAATCCCTAATGGTAATAGCATGAGGAGAATGCTATGTGTCATGCTGAAACCATTTTTATGAAAGAAATGACCGATAATGAGTTGTAACAATATAATAATGAGAAAAAGAATAAACATATGCCCAATCATTTAGCAACCCTCACTCCTTTCACAAAGATAATGATAACGGTTTGTAATAGAACCATTAGTAAAATAAAGGTAATGGTCTGTGTATTTAAAGACGTGATCACTTGATGAATGATTGTGAATGGTTCAGTAATTAAATGAACAGTATGGAATCGTAAAAAGCGTCCCATATAGATTCCTAAACCATTTAAAAACATAAGAACAATAATTAAAGTCCGATTAAGCCATACTTTTGTAGTAAAATGCATAATATTTATAAAAATAAGAATCATACAATATATTGCTAAGAAAACACCTAGTAATATGTAGGTGAAATATAGCCATTCCATAATATTTAATCGAACATAAAAATCAAATGTGAATTGATTTAAATGAATTAAATCTGTCAGCATATAAAATGTATTAGGTACTAGTAATATAAAAATTAAACCAAATACGATAAAGAGTGGCCACTCATAATTTTTTCTTGGTTTGAATAAGCGTAATAGTAAGCATAATTCAAATGGAATATATGCTAAAAATAGATTTAAGCTCATAAAGTTAAAAACACGTGTTTCAAATAATGAGAATGTGAAAAGGATTATAAAATAGAGTCTGGCAATATAACGCGAAGTCATGTTATACACTACTTTCTTTAAAACTAAATGTTCATTTTTGTTAGTCAATGATTAATAATAAAGGTTACTTAAATGGTAATCAAATAATAAAGCATTTATCTTATCTAAATAGGTAGCATGAATCATTGTAAAAAATGAAGGAAGATATAAATAACCCATAGATGCGTAACTAAATAGGCTATCTATGGGTTATTATCGTTGTATTAAGGTCTTAATAAGTTTAATCCGGTTTCTTCATCATGTGTGCGATTAATATCTAAGTTTGTCATCTGGATTACGATTTCTGCAGTAGCTGACACCACAGCTTGAGTTAGATGACCACTTAACGTTTGGAAATCACGTGTGCCAAAGGTACCGTGTAAATGGGCAAATGGTTTATCATCTATGTGAGAAATATTGCCAAGTAAACTTGTTAATTCTAAAGGTTCTTTAATTTCACGTGCTTCGTATTTTTGACTATCTAAATTATAAAAATTGAGTGTTACATTATCACAGGCACCGATACCACTGACTGATCCAAATTTCATTTCTTGTTCCACAGCAAATTGTGTAACAGCTTCTACAATATCTTCGCCTTTATCTAGTACTAAAAGAAACGTTTGACCATCTTTTTTATATTTCATCATTGTCACCTCAATTTGATTAGTTACATCTATTATACTAGCCAGTAAGTTTAATTGCTTAGAATTTAAATTTTACTATTGTAATATAGAAGTTAAATAGTATACAATGTCCTAATATTATGTAATTTTCAACTATGTCATTGTACATTGCTCGTTTAGATTGAATCAACAGCAAGATTAAATTTAAATGAGACGATTGAATTTACCAATTATTTATGAAATGAGGTGTCATCATGAAAAAACAATTATTTACATTGTACTTCAATATTTTCTTAATCTTTGTAGGTATCGGGTTGGTTATACCTGTACTTCCTGTATACTTAAAGGATTTAGGCCTAAAAGGTAGTGACTTAGGTATATTGGTAGCAGTGTTTGCCTTGTCTCAAATGATTATTTCACCATTTGGCGGTACGATGGCCGACAAACTTGGTAAAAAATTAATTATCTGCATTGGTTTAGTTTTATTTGCTATATCTGAATTTCTATTTGCGATTGGTCATCATTTTCCTGTGCTCATTGCTTCTCGTATATTAGGTGGTTTTAGTGCTGGAATGGTTATGCCTGGTGTAACAGGTATGATTGCAGATATCTCACCAGCAAAAGACAAAGCAAAGAATTTCGGTTATATGTCAGCCATTATTAATTCAGGTTTTATTTTAGGTCCAGGAATTGGGGGATTTTTAGCAGAATTCTCACATCGTGCGCCATTTTACTTTGCGGGTGCATTGGGTGTAATAGCCTTTATCATGTCTTTATTATTAATTCATAATCCGCGCAAAGAAACAACAGATGGTTTCACAACAATTGAGCCGGAAGTATTTACTAAAATTAACTGGAAAGTATTTATTACACCAATTATTTTGACGCTGGTATTAGCTTTTGGACTATCAGCATTTGAAACTTTATTCTCTTTATATACAGCTGAAAAAGCTAACTATACGCCAAGAGATATATCCATCGCAATTGTTGGAGGCGGTGTGGCCGGAGCACTATTCCAAGTCTTCTTCTTTGATAAATTTATGAAATATATGACTGAATTAACCTTTATTATTTGGTCATTACTATATTCAGCGATTGTGCTTGGCTTGTTGATAGTGTCACATAGCTACTGGACAATCATGTTTATTAGTTTCATTGTTTTCATTGGTTTCGATCTAATCCGTCCTGCACTTACCAATTATTACTCAAATATTGCAGGCAATCGTCAAGGTTTTGCTGGTGGTTTAAACTCCACATTTACAAGTATGGGGAACTTTGTTGGTCCGTTAGTGGCAGGTGCCCTGTTTGATGTTAACGTAGAGTTCCCATTGTATATGGCTATTGTAGTCATGTTGTTTGGTATAGTGATTATTTTTGTTGAAAAAGCACTGCAAGCAACAAGACGTCGAAAACGTGCTGCGAAATAATTAATAGTCGTAAAAAATGATAATATGAATATTAAATCTAATAAGCAATGACATTATTCGTTTTTAAATGATTAAATGATGATGTCATTGCTTATTTTTACATTTAGGTTGTTAAATTGTAACAATATAGCGTCGTTTATTAATAGAAGTATTACAAAGATTACAGTTATTTTAAATTGCAGTCTACATAATTATTTTTACTCAATTTATATGTTAAGATAAATAAAAATTTAGAGAGAAATGTGGGTAAGGAGATGAATTTAAAAAACATACTTTTAGGTATGGTAGCTGTTATTCTATCAATTTGTTTAGCGTTTTTATTATTCATAGCTACGAATCAAAATGCCTTAGCAAAAGTACATCAAACGATTTCTACATTTTCAAAGATGAATAATGTTTCTGCAGCAGAGAAAATGTTAAATATAACGACAAGCCACACTGCTAAAGCATCAGAAAAAGACGTCAATGAACGTAAAATAGAAGCGCATTATAATAAATTAGATTCAACTACGCGAGATAACGACAAGCGCAACAAACATGAATATTCTTCAGAAGAATGTAGAATCATTGCTCAAAATTATACAAATCACCAATACGGCAAAGTTGTTAATTTAGAGCGTAGCGGTGAAACCAACCAAGATATTACGTATCAATTGAATACACATCATTCATCGCCAAATAGTAATATTGCAGTAAATAAAACGGGTAAAATAGAAACATCATCAAATAACGCACAATGATAGCGCCTTTTCTAATAGTAGAGAAGAGCGCTATTTTTATTTTTTATAGCAAGGTAGTAATATAATAGGTAAAGACGAATAGAGGTGAATGTGAATGAAACACAAGAAAACAAATGCAATGCGTATGTTAGACAGAGCCAAAATAGATTATGAAGTTAAAACATTTGAAGTTGAAGAAGGTCATATGGATGGTGAACGCGTTGCAGAACTCGTCGGTGAAAATGTCCAAGATGTTTTTAAAACACTTGTATTAGAAAACGCTGCGCACGAGCATTTTGTGTTTGTAGTTCCAGTAAGTGGCTCATTAGATATGAAAGTAGCGGCACATGTTGTTAATGAAAAGAAATTACAACTTATGCCATTAGATCATTTAAAACAAGTGACTGGTTATATACGTGGTGGGTGTTCTCCGATAGGTATGAAACATTTATTCCCAACGACGATTGATCAATCTGCATCGTTACGAGACAAAATTATAGTGAGTGGTGGACAACGAGGTGTTCAAATTGTATTGCAACTAGAAGATTTAGTGTCAATGACAAATGCTCAATTAGAAGACATCGTTCAAAAATAGCAATATAGTGACAGATATTACCAATGGGATGACAAATTGTGTAATATCTGTTAATTTTTAAATTGAAATGAATGTTTTTGATTGTTTTTGACGATTTTTGATTGAAAATTGTAAGCGTACACATTATAATGTGAGGTGAAGCGGGGTGGTTATATGATTTCTGAAAAAAGACATGACTTAATACTTCAGGAATTAAGAAAAAAAGATTTTCTTACACTCCAAGAATTAATAGAGCGAACAGGTTGCAGCGCTTCAACTGTTAGAAGAGATTTATCGAAATTGCAACAACAAGGTCGACTTCAAAGAGTTCATGGAGGAGCAACATTAAATAGTAATAGAAACAATGAGCCGATTCTATCGGATAAAATGTCTCGAAATCTAAAAGAAAAAAGAGTCATTGGTCAAATTGCAGCCAAACACATTCAAGACAATGACTGCATTTTTATGGATGCTGGTTCATCAACAATTGAAATGATTCCATTTATAAAAGCGCGAAATATCGTAGTGGTTACAAATGGATTAACCCATGTTGAAAAGTTGCTTAAACAAGGCATTAAAACATTAATGATAGGTGGACAAGTTAAAGAAACAACACTTGCAACTGTAGGTGCCAGTGCACTTGATACATTAAGTCGTTATTGCTTTGATAAAGCATTTCTTGGAATGAATGGTTTAGATTTAAAACATGGTCTAACAACCCCAGATGAAAAAGAGGCATTAATTAAAGAAAAGGCTATGGAACAAGCAAATCAATCATATGTTTTACTTGATCATTCAAAAATAGGTGCTGTTTATTTTGCGCACGTTCCAATTAGTGATAACCATGTTGAAATGATCATAGCTAAACAAACAGTAGCACATTTAAATTTTAGTAAATATAAAGAGAAATATGCATTCATTGGAGGTTAATCATGATTTATACAGTTACGTTCAATCCATCGATAGATTACATTATGTTTACTGATGGCTTTGAATTAAAAGGATTAAACAGAGCGACATCTACTTATAAATTTGCAGGTGGGAAAGGCATTAATGTTTCACGTGTATTAAAAACTTTAGGTGTTTCATCTACTGCATTAGGATTTGCTGGTGGTTTTCCTGGAGCGTTTATTGCACAAACACTCGAAAAAAGCCATATTAAAACGGACTTTATTAAAGTAGATGAAGATACGCGTATTAATGTCAAATTGAAGTCTGGAGATGAAACAGAAATTAATGCACCTGGGCCATCAATCACAGATAATCAATTTCAAGCATTATTAAATCAAATTAAACAGACAACGAACGAAGATACCGTGATTGTTGCTGGCAGTGTGCCAAAGAGTATTCCGAATGATGCTTATGCGCAGATTGCTGAAATCACGCAGCAAACGGGAGCAAAATTAGTGGTCGATGCTGAAAAAGATTTAGTGAATACAGTATTAAAATACAAGCCGTTATTTATTAAACCTAATAAAGATGAATTAGAAGAAATGTTTGATATGACTGTAGAAAGTGACCAAGATGTTGTTAAATATGGTCGTGAAATCTTAAAAGAAGGCGCACAATCAGTCATTATATCTTTAGGCGGAGATGGTGCGATTTATATTGATAACGAACGTAGTATTAAAGCTCAGAACCCTAAAGGTACGGTGATCAATACAGTGGGTTCAGGCGATAGTACTGTTGCAGGAATGGTCGCTGGTCTTGAATCAGGATTGACACTTGAGGAATCATTTAGACAAGCAGTCGCTTCAGGAACAGCTACAGCATTTACAGAGGACTTGGCAACAAAAGAAGGTATTGAAAAAATAAAATCACAAGTTACAGTGACGTTACTTGATGGGGAGTGAAATAAATGAGAATAACAGAATTACTAACTAAAGAAACCATAGCAATGGACTTGGCAGCAAATGATAAAAATGGCGTTATCGAAGAATTAGTAAATCAATTAGATAAAGCTGGGAAATTAAGTGATATTGCACAATTTAAGGAGGCCATTCACAATCGTGAATCTCAAAGTACTACTGGTATAGGTGAAGGTATCGCCATTCCACATGCTAAAGTGGCAGCGGTTAAATCTCCAGCTATTGCGTTTGGTAAATCTAAAGCGGGCGTTGATTATCAAAGTTTAGATGGTCAACCAGCACATTTATTCTTTATGATTGCTGCACCAGAAGGTGGTGCGCAAACACATTTAGATGCCCTTGCAAAATTATCAGGCATTTTAATGGATGATAAAGTGAGAGAAAGTTTATTGCACGCTAATTCGCACGAAGAAGTCTTACAAATTATCGATAATGCGGATGACGAGGCTACAAAAGAAGAAGAACAAGAAGCGCAAGAACAAGCGGCTTCATCAGGAGCTGTAGCAGGTAGCGGTAATGAGACAGATTCAAATGAACCATACGTATTAGCAGTAACGGCATGTCCTACAGGTATTGCGCATACGTACATGGCTCGTGATGCATTGAAAAAGCAAGCCGATAAAATGGGCATTAAAATGAAAGTTGAAACAAATGGCTCAGGCGGTATTAAAAACCATATCACACAACAAGATATAGACCGCGCAACAGGTATTATTGTTGCAGCAGACGTGCATGTTGAAACAGATCGTTTCGATGGTAAAAATGTTGTAGAAGTACCCGTAGCTGATGGTATTAAACGACCAGAGGAACTCATTAATACAGCGTTAGATACAAGCCGTAAACCATTTATTGCACGCGGTGGAAGTTCAAAATCAAAAGATAGTGAAAGTAATGAAAAACAAAGCTTTGGTAAAGCATTCTACAAACACTTAATGAATGGTGTATCTAATATGTTACCGCTTGTTATTGCTGGTGGTATCTTAATGGCAATCGTATTCTTATTCGGTGCGAACTCATTTGATCCAAAAAGTGCTGAACATAACGCCTTTGCTGAACAATTATGGAATATTGGTAATAAAAGTGCCTTTGCTTTAATTATTCCAATTTTATCTGGTTTCATTGCACGTAGTATTGCTGATAAACCAGGATTTGCAGCCGGTTTAGTAGGTGGTATGTTAGCTATTTCTGGTGGTTCTGGGTTCATTGGCGGTATCATTGCAGGTTTCTTAGCAGGTTACTTAACTCAAGGTATTAAATATATTACGCGTGGTTTACCACAAGCAGTTGAAGGTTTAAAACCAACGTTAATTTATCCATTATTAAGTGTAACAATCACAGGATTATTAATGATATATGCATTCAACCCGCCAGCAGCGTGGTTAAATAACTTATTGCTTAACGGTTTAAATAACTTATCAGGTTCTAACATTGTATTACTTGGATTGGTTATTGGTGCTATGATGGCCATCGATATGGGTGGACCATTTAACAAAGCAGCCTATGTATTCGCGACAGCCGCATTAACAGAAGGTAATGCAGCACCAATTACAGCAGCAATGGTTGGTGGTATGATTCCACCATTAGCAATTGCTACAGCGATGGTATTCTTTAAACGTAAATTCACTAAAGAACAACGCGGTTCTATCGTGCCAAACTATGTAATGGGCTTATCATTTATCACTGAAGGTGCCATTCCATTTGCAGCAGCTGACCCATTACGTGTGATTCCATCAATGATGGTTGGTTCAGGTGTAGGTGGTGCAATTGCATTAGCACTTGGTTCAAGTATCAATGCACCACATGGTGGTATTATCGTAATTGCGGCAACAGACTTTAGTCATATTTTACAAACATTAATTGCATTGATTGTTGGTACACTTGTTTCAGCAATTATGTATGGTTTATTAAAACCAAAAGTTACTGAAAATGAAATTGAAGCATCAAAAGCTATGGATGAATAGATGCGATAAGAGTTTATGATATAAATAATATAACGATGCTATTTTGCAAATTTGTAGTAGCTAACAGAACCGAGAAGGCGTAAGCTTTCTCGGTTCTAGTCATTTTTGTGGGGCTGCATAGCAAGGAGAATTCAATCAAGAAATGCTACAAGCAAAGCAAGTTGGGGGATAACGGATTTAAAAAGAATGCTGTTCTGCTTCCTTTTAAACGGTTAGTCAAGTACTTATAATTAAAATAAGTATGATTTAACTAAATCGTTAGTTTATTGAATAATGAATGTTAAAACATACAAAAATGGGTAAACATATGAGAATATAGAATAAGAAGGCAAGAGAATGAGTAATAAAGTCTTAAGCTTTAAATATGGAAGTTTAATGACCGGCAAAAGTACTTCGATTAGGGTACCGTTTTTGTATGATGGTTCATTGTACGTTGGTTTCTGTCACTTTACGCTTACCTTTCTTGACTATTACGCAATATTAGTTTTAAATGATAAGTTGTAACTTTTTAATCAAAAGGGTTACAATCAACTATTTGTAATTGATATATGATAAAATAAAAGTAATACATTTTTTCGGGGGTGTCGCAATGGGAAGGTCTTAACATGTGCATATATTGTTAATAAGCAAAACACAATAAATCCGTGTTACCCATATGGGACACATAATATTTGGAGGTGAATCCCTAGAAATAGGGAATTAATTGGAAACAGTGACCATAATAAATTTAGTAATATTCTTTCTATTAATCGCATTAACAACAGTATTCGTAGGATCGGAGTTTGCATTAGTTAAAGTGCGTTCAACGCGCATTGAACAACTCGCTGAAGAGGGTAATCGTGGTGCTAAAATTGTCAAAAAGATGATTGCAAACCTTGACTATTATTTATCAGCCTGCCAATTAGGTATTACAGTTACTTCTTTAGGATTAGGTTGGTTAGGAGAACCGACATTTGAGAAATTGTTGCATCCTATTTTTAATTTATTACAATTACCTGATGCATTAACTACAACGATTTCATTTGTGATTTCATTCATAGTCGTAACTTATTTACACGTTGTATTAGGTGAATTAGCACCGAAATCGATTGCGATTCAGCATACCGAGAAGTTAGCGTTAACATACGCAAGACCATTGTATTACTTTGGTAATATAATGAAACCTTTAATCTGGTTAATGAATGGTTCAGCACGTGTAATTATTAGAATGTTAGGCGTTGATCCTGATGCTCAAACAGATGCTATGTCTGAAGAAGAAATTAAGATCATTATTAACAACAGTTATAATGGTGGCGAAATCAACCAAACAGAATTAAACTATATGCAAAATATCTTTCAATTTGATGAAAGACATGCAAAAGATATCATGGTACCACGTACTCAAATGGTGACTTTAAATGAACCATTTAATGTTGATGAATTATTAGAGACGATTAAAGAACATCAATTTACGCGTTACCCAATTACTGAAGACGGAGATAAAGACCATATCAAAGGTTTCATCAATGTTAAAGAATTTTTAACAGAATACGCTTCTGGTAAACCGATTAAAATTAACAATTATATCCATGAACTGCCAATGATTTCAGAAACAACACGCATTAGTGATGCATTAGTTAGAATGCAACGTGAACACGTACATATCAGTTTAATTATTGATGAATACGGTGGTACAGCTGGTATTTTAACAATGGAAGATATTCTTGAAGAAATCGTAGGTGAAATTCGAGATGAATTTGACGATGATGAGGTGAATGACATTGTTAAATTAGGCGATGACACTTACCAAATTAATGGACGCGTTCTATTGGATGACTTAAATGAACAATTCGACATTGAGTTTGAAGATTCAGAAGACATTGATACTATAGGTGGTTGGCTTCAAGCCCATAACACTAACCTACAAGTTGAAGATCATATCGATACGCAATACGATCGTTGGATAGTATCTGAAATGGATAACCATCAATTAGTTTGGGTTGTACTTAAATATGAATTCATCGATAATCGACCAACATTCGGTGGAGATGAAGATGAAAATGAAGACAAAAAAGATAAAAAAGACGAAACACATGACTAATTTAAAATGATTAAGAAAGTAGCATTTGAGACATAAATACTATGATAATGCTACTTGGCAAATTCGCAGCATTTGACTGAACTGAGAAGGCGCTTAAATCAAGTTGGGAGTGGGACGACGAATTAAAAAATTCTGTCCCGCTCCCTTCTTCTGTATATTTAAATTACATACGATTTATTTGTCTATCCTATTGCAATTGAGTTATCCTAAATGATGATAATGTAAAGCATTAATAGAAAAGTCAGGAGAAGATAGAATGGTGAATGACACACAAATTTTAAATAATGGTTATCCAATGCCAAAAATCGGCTTAGGTGTTTATAAAGTCTCAGATGAAGAAATGGAAACAGCGATTCAGTCTGCAATAGACGATGGTTATCGTGCATTTGATACAGCATATTTTTATAAGAATGAAGAGGCACTTGGTAAAGCATTAAAAAATAGTGGTGTACCTCGTGAAGACTTATTTATTACAACAAAATTATGGAATGATCACCAAGGGTATGACCGTACACTTGAGTATTTTAATCGCTCATTAGACAATTTAGGTTTAGACTATATCGATTTATATTTAATTCACTGGCCTTGTGAGAACGATCAACTTTATATTGAAACGTATAAAGCACTAGAAAAATTATATGAAGAAGGTAAAGTGAAAGCGATAGGTGTATGTAATTTTAAAGTGCATCATTTAGAAACATTGATGCGTGAAACGACTATTGTTCCGCAAGTTAATCAAATTGAAGTTCATCCTTACTTTAATCAACAAGATGTTCAAGATTACTGTGATAAACATGATATAGTCGTGACAGCATGGATGCCATTAATGAGAAACAGAGGTTTACTAGAAGACCCAACAATTACTAAATTAGCAAAACAATACGATAAGACACCAGCACAAATCGTATTGCGTTGGCATATTGCGCATAATCGTATTGTTATTCCAAAATCTAAAACACCATCACGTATTCGAGAAAATCATAATATATTTGACTTTAACTTAGAACTTACAGAAATCGCAGAAATTGATAGTTTAAATCGTAACGCGCGCCAAGGTAAAGACCCTGATGATGTTAGCATAGGCGATTTGAAATAGCATTGTCTCTTTAACTCAATTGGATAGATAAAATATAGAATAATTGTATTGTTTTCATTTAATTTTTATTAATTATTTGTTAATTGCATAGTTTTTAGTAGAATAGTTGTCAATTTTATTGATAAAATAGTAATAAGAATGATGAAAAGGATGTAATTTAATGAAAATCAGAGTCATTGTGCCTTGTTTTAACGAAGGTGAAGTCGTAACAAAAACGTACGACAAATTGACTGAAATTTTGATGGAAGATAGTTTGGACAAAGGGTATGATTATGACCTATTGTTTGTCGATGATGGTAGTAAAGATAATACTATCGACCATGTCCAACATTTAGCAAGCGAAGATCAACATGTTAAATATATTTCTTTCAGCCGAAATTTCGGTAAAGAATCAGCAATGATAGCTGGTTTTCAACATAGTGTACAATGTGATGCTGTAGTGATGGTAGATGGGGATTTACAACATCCACCTGAATTTATTCCACAAATGATAGAGGGATTCAAAGAGGGCTATGACCAGGTTATCGCTAAGCGTGATAGAACTGGAGAAAATATCGCTCGGAAATCAATGACAAAGCTATACTATAAATTGATTAACAGTTTTGTCGAGGATATTGAATTTATAGATGGTGTCGGAGATTTTAGATTATTAAGTCAACGTGCAGTTAAATCAATCGCTTCACTTAAAGAATATAATCGTTTTTCAAAAGGTTTATTTGAATGGATAGGATATAATACTAAAATCTTTACATATCAAAATGTTGAACGTGAAGCCGGTCATTCTAAATGGACATTCACGAAATTACTAAACTATGGCATTGACGGGCTCATTTCATTTAATAATAAACCTTTACGTGCGATGATTTACCTTGGAATGACTATATTCAGTTTAAGTATTGTCTATATCCTATATTTGTTGATAGGTATCATGGTAAATGGTATTAATAATCCAGGTTATTTTACAACGATAGCAGCAGTCCTACTCATTGGCGGCATTCAATTAATGTCTATAGGTGTGGTAGGAGAATATATTGGTCGTATTTATTATGAGGTTAAGCAAAGACCTAAATACATTGTGCAAGCATCAAATTTAAAAGAACCTTCCTACGATCTCAAATTAGTTGAGCAGGAAAATGAAAAAGTACATTAAATAAAATAAACGCTTGAAGTTTCATTAATAAAAACTTCAAGCGTTTATTTGTGTGTTAAATGTTGTTTTAATTTAGCGTGTTTCAACTGCCAAGCAAGATAAACACTAAATAGTACATATATAATTAAGAAAACATACCAAAAAGGTGTCAAAATCGTTAATAATACAATAGACATAATAATAAGCATGTAGCCAATCATAATTGGAAACTTAAGTTTGTTTATGAATTTAAATATGCCAAGTTCACCTTTAGGAAAGGTACCTAAAAATATTGCACTTGCGCCTATTAAAAATATGGTTGGTGCTAAATATGGAACGGACATGTAAATTGATTGATCACTTGAACCATAAGTGATAAATAATGAACAACTTACAATGATCGAAAATATTAAAGCAATCGATTTATATTCGGAAATCATAAAAGTATAGTGTTGATGATTTAAATAATATTGCAGTCCCATCCAACCTATAAAAAAGGCAATTGAACTTATTGTTATAAAATTAAATTTGTCAATGACAATAGCATTAATTAAAGCGTTAATCGCTATAGCTATTAATACGGAGCTGAATTTGAGTTGTTTGAATTGGTGCTTATATAAGTCAAAGCCGAGTATGCCAAGCACAACGGCGATATTAATCAATACATATATAATCATGCTGTACTCCTATCTCACATAGTTCATTAGAACATTATACCAATTAAAACAAACTTAATCATTTCAAAACACTTAGAAAATATTTTTCATTTATAATGGATTGATTAAACGCCTTTTTTGTTGCTCCATAAGAGTGTGTGTAGCTGTGGTAAAACATAGACACGATTCATATCATCACTCGTCATAACCTTATCAACTAATGTTTCATATCGATTTAAAAGTTTATCGGTATGATTGTCTACATCATCATCTAAGTATGGATTACCAACTTGTAAATAAAAAGGAATATTTGGGTAGCGATGATGTATCATTTTAGCGAAATCATAATCTGCATCATCAAAAATAACGACCTTTAAATTAAGTGTTGAAGCAATACATTGTTCAATGACGCTATCTAATATGTCAATGTTAGGAGTCATATTAGAACTTGGTGGTTTAGGACTAATAGTTAAGTCGTTAATTTGTCTCATCCACGGTTGGAATTTGCTTCCTTGTGTTTCTAATGCGGTATAAATCTGTTTCTCTTCAAATAGATCAACTAATTCTTGTATCCCTTTAATGAGTGCCGGATTACCGCCAGAAATCGTAACATGATCGAAACAATCACCGCCAATCGCTTTTAGCTGATGATAAATTTCTTCAGCAGACATTAATTGAATATCTTCCTTGGCACTGCCATCCCAGGTGAAAGCAGAGTCACACCAACTACAACGATAATCACAACCTGCAGTTCTAACAAACATTGTTTTACGACCGATAACACGTCCTTCACCTTGAATCGTAGGTCCGAAAATTTCAAGTACTGGAATTTTAGCTGTCATTATTTAAACTCCTTTGGACGATATACTACATAACTTGTTGGTGTTTCACGTAAGTAGACTTGTACACATTGCGGGTGATTATCGTAGCTTTGGAGGTGTGTTTGTACCATTTTATATATCGTTTGCGCCACAAACTCCGTTGAAGGACTTTTATCTTTAAATTGAGGTAAGTCATTTAATAGATAGTGGTCAAATTGATCATGGATTAATTTTTTTAATTCACTGAAATTAATTAAGAAACCATTGTGGTCCAAATGATCCCCAGCAATTGTTAAATTGACAAAATAAGTATGTCCGTGTGTTCTCATACATTTACCAGCATCTTCGCTTGGAATGTAGTGTGCCGCTGAAAAGTTAAAATCTTTATTAAGTTCAAAACTATAGGGATGATTAACAGTTGGATAAAGTTGTTGCATCATTTTAATTCGCTCCTTTAGTTTCTAAATAGTGTTGTAGGCCACGTTGGCGTAAATGACATGCAGGGCATTCGCCACAACCATCTCCAATAATACCGTTGTAGCATGTCAGTGTATTGTATCGAATATAATCTAGCACACCTAATTTGTCGCTAAGTTCCCAAGTTTGTGATTTATCTAACCACATTAAAGGCGTATGGATAACGAAATCTTTATCCATAGATAAACTAAGTGTTACATTCATAGATTTAATAAAGCTATCACGGCAATCTGGATAACCAGAAAAGTCTGTTTCACACACCCCTGTAATGATATGTTTAGCATTGCGTTGATATGCTAATGCGCCAGCAAATGATAAGAATAATAAATTACGTGCTGGTACAAAGGTATTTGGAATCCCATCTTCGCCCGTTTCAATGTCCATATCATGTTGTGTTAAGGCATTTGGAGTTAATTGCGATAATAATGACATGTCTAATATATGATGTTTTAAGTTTTGTTCTTTAGCGATACGTGTCGCAACTTCAATTTCTGTATCATGGCGTTGACCGTAATTAAATGTTACAAGTTCAACCTCTTTAAAATGCTTTTTAGCGTAAAATAAGCACGTCGTACTGTCTTGCCCTCCGCTAAATACTACAATTGCTTTATCCTTATTTAAATCTTTGTTTGTCATGAATATTCTCCTTTTTGAAAAGATTAGAATGATACTTTATGCCGTCTCTAACCTAGCCATGAGAACATAAAAAAAGTCTATCTCTATAAAAAAGATAGACTTAGAAACATTGTAATCAGTTATATAAAAGAAACTTAACTTTCAAACTAAATATTTCGTAAATTGTCTAGTTTTTTATAGAGGGTTTCAGCTAGGAACCTCTTTTGAGTTTTTGTACGCTAGTTAGCGTAATACATTCATTTCTTAAAATCAAGTTATAATTTAGTACAATATAAAGGTAAACCCTTACATTTTCAAAAGTTTAATATTTATAATAAGGTAAGAGATGAAATTATTTAACATAGAGTTGGAGCGACATGCATGATTATAGTTATAGATAATAAAGATTCATTTACATATAATTTGATAGATTATTTTAAGACAGAGACAGCGCATGAGATCGTTGTATACGAAGTGGATCAAGTATCCGTTGAGCAAATAAGGGCATCTAATGTAGAGGCTATTGTTATCTCGCCAGGACCGGGTAAACCTAGTGATTATCCTATTTTAACGGAAATTATGAATCAGTTTGAGGGGGAAGTGCCTATATTAGGCGTTTGTTTAGGCTTTCAATTCTTGTACGAATATTATGGGGGCGCAATTGTACATGGTGCAAAGCCGGTCCATGGTCATACAACGCCATTAACGCATAATGAAACAGGATTATTTAAAGGGCTTCCTCAAGCATTCAAAGTAATGCGCTATCATTCACTCATTGCGGATCAAACACATATTCCTGCGTCTTTAAATATTTCCGCCCATAATAATGAGGGGATTTTAATGGCGTTTGAACATAAACGTTATCCTATATTTGGCGTTCAGTATCACCCTGAATCGATTTTAAGTGAATACGGACATGAGCAAATACGATTATTTTTGGAAAAGGTGGGCGCGTAAACTATGGACATCACGTTTAATTATCGTTACTATACAACGCCTGATCATTTTGAAACGATAGCAGTGCGCTTTAACACGTACGTCTCAAAAATGGTGGCATATACACTGGAAGAGGTCGGTAAAGTTATTCAATTTGCGCAGACTGAGCAAGCACAAGGACGCTATGTGGCACTGTATCTGCCATATGAAGCGGCAAGTTATTTTAATCACCATATGGCAACACATGAATTGGAAGCACATCAAATCGTAGCATTAGCATATAGTTTTAGTCCGAGTATGGCTGAAACGTCACCTGAACATCCAAGTCAACAGTACATCCCTAAACATCACTTTCGATTCATGGAGAGTGATGCACAAATGGAAGACAAAATTAAACACGTTCAGGATGCAATTATTGAAGGCGAAACGTATCAAGTGAACTATACAACACGTTTAGTGAGTGATGTATATTATCCGATAGCTGATTTATATTATTATTTAACGCAAACGAATAATGGTGGTTACACTGCTTTATTAGATGTAGAAGAGGTTAAAGTTGCTTCTATTTCTCCTGAATTATTCTTCCAAAAAGGTGAATTTAATCATCATAAAAATGTAGTTGTAAGTAAACCAATGAAAGGTACTATGCCACGTAGCAATGACGACGATGAAGATTTAAAGAATTATGACACATTGAAGCATTCACTTAAAGATCGTGCTGAAAATGTTATGATTGTCGATTTATTGCGTAATGACATTTCCAGAATTTGTAAACCTGGAACGATCCACGTAAACAAGCCATTTTTTATTGAAACCTATAAGACCGTTTATCAAATGACGAGTATGGTTACAGGTCACTTGCAAGATGACGTGCGTCTCACGGATATTTTAAAAGCATTATTCCCTTGTGGTTCCATTACAGGGGCACCGAAACGTAATACGATGGCGTATATTAAAGCACTCGAGCCACATCCTAGATACATTTATTGTGGCACAATCGGTTTATTATGTCCGGATGATAAAATGATATTTAATATACCTATTCGTACGCTTGAGTATCGAAATGATCAAGTTCACTATGGTGTAGGTGCAGGGATTACGATTGATTCGGTACCCGAAAAGGAAGTTCAAGAGTTTCGAGATAAAACAAAGATATTGGAGATGCTATAGATGAAATTGTTTGAAACGATGCGTCTAGATAATGGTAAGATTCCTAGACTTCAATATCATATGATACGAGTGCAACAGTCATGCGAACGATTAGGGTATTCATTTTCAAAAGAGGTCTGGATGCAACGCGTCAATGAGGTTATAAGTCATCATCCCAAAGGAATCTATAGACTCAAAATAGAAATAGATAAATCCGGTCAAATAGACCATATGATTAAGCCTCTACCTGCTAAAACATTATTTACGGCTAAATTTAAACAGGCACAGTCGAATTGCAATGACCAATACGTTATTAATAAGACATCACAACGACAACACTTAGCACACAATCATGAGACAGATTTAGTATTATTATATGATGAAACTGGTAAAATTCTGGAGTTTGATATTGGTAATATCATGATAGAAGAAGCTGGTGTGTGTTACACGCCAAGCTATGATAATGATTTTTTATTAGGATGTATGCGTCAAAGCCTTTTGGACCAAGGCAAACTGGTTATTAAAGACTATACTAAATCAGAACTCATCGACAAAATACAGAAACAACAGATTCGTATCTATTTATTAAATAGTTTACGAGAGGTTGCCGATGTATCTATTTATCTATAAAATAATATGGGAAGTATATGCGAATTGATTGATAACAATGAACTAACGGAGTGAGCTATGACAATATTATGGGTTGCAATAATTGTGATTTTAAATGTGGTAAGTAAATATTTAGCAAATCGATATTTAAAAAATAATGCACTCATCAAGGCACGTGTCGTTGCAACTGTTACCGTTTTAATTCAATGTGTATTCGTTTATTTGTTAATTAAATCAATCATGCCCTATGTGGTGGAATTTCTAAATATATTTTATCATCACTAAATATGATTACTTTGAGGTGGCGTTATGAAGATTTATAGTCAAGGAGATCAAGCAATTGTAATTGCGGTTGAAAAGGATGTATCTAAAAATGTAACAACTGAATTAATCGCAGTACGTTATCATTTATTAAAGAAAGCATTACCATTTATCACAGAAATTGTGCCTACTGAATCAGATATGATGATTTGCTATGATGCTCGAGATATGATTAAACATCATAATATTACTTCACCTTTTCAATATATGAAGGCATTAGTCACTTCAATACAAGAAGAATTAAAACAATTAGAAACGTGTAAAGATGAAAGCACGACCTATGAAATTCCTATTATTTATGGTGACGAGTTTGGTCCAGACTTACCGGATTTATTAAAGTATTACAAGTTAACTAAAGATGAATTTATTCAATTACATTCTGATAAACCGTATTTTGTGTCTATGATGGGCTATGCACCGGGTTTCCCATATTTAACTGGAATGAATGAAGCACTGTACGTCAATCATACGAGTAAAAAGAAGAAGCTTGTCACTGCAGGTTCAGTTATTATTGAAGGGAAAAAGTGCGGCATCGTAACAACTGATACCTACAATGATTGGTTAGTGATAGGGTACACGCCAATGACATTATTCACTCCTGAAAAAGATGATTTTACACTGTTAAAATTAGGAGACAATGTTATTTTTAAACCACAGAAACGCAAAGATATTGAATTAGGAGAATTTAAACCATGTCAATCATAATAGAAAAAGCCGGATTGTTTAGTAGCTTTCAAGATTTTGGACGTCATGGATATGAATATGCAGGTGTTATTCCGTGTGGTGCGTTAGACACACTAGGTCATGAAATCGCAAATCGTTTAGTTGCTAATAATAAAAATGAAGCAACGCTTGAAATGACACACATTATGGCTAAAATTCGATTTACTGAGCCTACATTAATTGCTTTAACAGGTCATAACTTTGAAGCTTACACGCAAACTATGCAAGTAAAACCGTATAAATTATACCTTTTAGATAAAGGAGACGTCCTGTCTTTTAAAGAAACAAATAAAACGTCACGTGTGTATCTTGCAATCGGTGGCGGATTCAAATTAGATGATTGGCTAGGATCAACGTCAACAGATTTAAATGTTAAAATCGGCGGTTATCATGGGCGTAAACTTGAAAATGGCGATGAAGTAGAAATGAAACGACACTATACGGAACGTCATCAAAAGTTATTTGAAAATTTAAAAGAAAAACGTACTACTGATTGGGGTATTGACGGTTATGCACTGTCATTCAACTATGTTTTTGATGTGTTTCATGTTATTGCCAACAAAGGGACAGAAGATTTTGATAAAGAAACGCAATCTCACTTTATTAGAGGAGAATATAAGGTGACGAATAAATCAAATCGTGTTGGTATGTTACTAGATGGTGAGAAGATCAAAGCATATTACGACTATATGCCGGCGCATCAATCAGTTAAAAGAGGAACGATTCAAGTTAAGCGAGATGGTACACCTATCATCTTATTAAATGATCATTATACAATCGGAAGTTATCCTCAAATTGGTACAATTGCAAGCTACCATTTAACTAAACTTGCTCAGAAGCCACAAGGCTCACGTTTGAAGTTCCAATTTATTGATATCGAAACTGCTGAAAAGAATGTTGTGAAATTTAGTAATTGGATGAATCAACTATTTCACGGAATTGAATACAGAATGCAATTAGAAATGATGAAATAAGTCATGATAGATGAAAGTCAACATACTTAAATAAATCACTTATAATTTATGTCGGACTATGGTCTGATTAAAAAATGCAATTAAGAAGCTATAATGAATAAATCAGTGAATCATCTTAATGGGACATTATTTTGTAACAAACAATGAAAGCGTCGTTATATTAAAATGCTTTTTCTTGATAAATGAGTAAAAATACTATATATTTATATATTGAACTACGGGCAATATTACAATAATATTACAAAGTTCATGATTTGTTAATATGCCATTAATGATGACATAAAATAGCACCCAACATAATATACATAAAGCATTACAAACGTATAGTGAACATTGGGAATGCGATTTATTGATGAACTATCGTTAATGTAAAATGTATTTGTAGGGTATATGCTTAAATTAATATAAATAATATAAATGAAATTAAAAAACGAGTAAGTAATTGCATAACGGTCATATTTGAGTAAGTGTTTAAGTCTTCAGTTAAGTCTTTAACATTTCTTCAAAGTTGAATAACTATAAACGGAGGAAACATACATGAGTTTACACAAAAAGAAAATAAGTCTTTTTGCGTTTTTCTTACTGACTGTGTTTACAGTGACATTGAAGACGTATTTTTCATATTATGTTGATTTTTCTTTGGGTGTTAAAGGACTAGTTCAAAACTTAATACTATTGATGAATCCATATAGTTTAATCGCGCTTATTTTAAGTGTGTTCTTATTCTTTAAAGGGAAAAAAGCATATTGGTTCATCTTTATTGGGGGATTTTTACTAACATTCTTGCTATATGCAAATGTAGTTTACTTTAGATTCTTCTCGGACTTTTTAACATTCAGTACGCTTAACCAAGCAAGTAATGTTGAGTCTATGGGTGGTGCTGTTGGTGCATCATTTAAATGGTATGACTTTGTTTACTTTATAGATACAATTATTTATCTATTTATCCTTATTTTCAAAGGAAGTTGGTTGGATAAACGTGTCTTCAGTAAAAAGTTTGTGCCAGTTGTAATGGCTGCATCTGTAGCATTATTCTTCTTAAATTTAGCTTTTGCTGAAACAGACCGTCCTGAGTTATTAACACGTACATTTGACCATAAATATTTAGTGAAATATTTAGGTCCATATAACTTCACAGTTTATGATGGTGTTAAGACGATTCAAAATAACCAACAAAAAGCATTAGCTTCTGAAGATGATTTAACTAAAGTGTTAAATTATACGAAACAAAAAAATACAACACCAAATTCAGAGTACTTTGGCGTTGCTAAAAAGAAAAATATTATTAAAATACATTTAGAAAGTTTCCAAACTTTCTTAATCAATAAAAAGGTCAATGGTAAAGAAGTCACACCGTTCTTAAATAAATTATCAACGGGTAATGATGATTTTAGATATTATCCAAACTTCTTCCACCAAACAAGTCAAGGTAAAACATCAGATGCTGAGTTTACAATGGATAACAGCCTTTATGGTTTACCACAGGGTTCTGCATTTTCATTGAAAGGTGATAATACTTACCAATCATTACCTGCGATTTTAGACCAAAAGCAAGGTTACACATCTGACGTTATGCACGGTGACTATAAAACATTCTGGAACCGTGACCAAGTCTATAAACATTTTGGTATTGATAAATTCTATGATGCGACATACTACGATATGTCTGATGACAATATTGTCAACTTAGGTTTAAAAGATAAACCATTCTTTAAAGAGTCAGCAGAGTATCAATCTAAAATGAAAGGACCTTTCTATTCACACTTAATTACATTAACAAACCATTACCCATTCACATTGAGTGAAGAAGATGCAGATATTGATAAACCTAATACAGGTGATTCAACTGTTGATGGTTACATTCAAACAGCACATTATTTAGACCAAGCACTTGAAGAATATATTACTGATCTTAAGAAAAAAGGTCTATATGATGATTCAGTTATTATGATCTATGGTGACCACTATGGTATTTCAGAAAATCATAATAATGCAATGGAAAAATTATTAGGTGAAAAGATTACGCCAGCGAAATTTATGGACTTAAACCGTACAGGTTTCTGGCTTAAAATTCCTGGTAAAGAAGGTACAGTAGATAAAACATATGCTGGACAAGTAGACGTTATGCCTACTATCTTACATTTAGTAGGAATTGATTCTAAAAACTACTTAATGTTCGGTACAGATATGTTGTCTAAAGATCATGATGATGTCATTCCATTCCGAAATGGTGACTTCATTACGAAAGATTATAAATTTGTAAATGGTAAAGCATATTCTAATAAAACAAACGAATTATTAGAAACGCCACCTAAAGATTTAGAAAAGAATAAGAAACAGGTTGAGAAAGATTTAGAAATGAGTGACAATGTCTTAAATGGTGACTTGTTCAGATTCTACAACAACCCTGATTTCAAGAAAATTAATCCATCAAAATATGAATATAAAACTGGACCACAAGGTAATCAAAAATAATTGAAACAGTGTCTGGTTTTAATGTAAAAGTAAGAAGCCAGTAAATGCGTTTTAACAAATTCATTTACTGGCTTCTTTATTTACGATACTCCGAATTGTTGGCACGCTTGCCCAACGTGCTTTGCTTGTAGATTTTCATGTTGGAAATCTCTTTGCTGGGGCCCCGCACACAACGTCATTCATCGTTCATCTTTAGAATTTCTTACATAAGTGCGCTAGCACTTATGTGCATTAATAATCAACATAGAGGTCTCGTCAAAATACATTGTATTTATATGTAATTTAACATTGGAATACTTTAAAAATAAGGCACTTCCATATCATTTAATTAAAATCACTAAACCAAATTAACTAAGATTTAAATAATCATAAAAAAAGCAAATTCTATCGTATTTCAATAGAATTTGCTTTTTTGTCTAAAATTTAACTTTCTAGACGTTGCTTCATGATTAATTTGTAACATACTACATAATTTAGATACCCGTTATCAGTAGTGGTATTAACAAAATATAGAACAATATAATTTAAATATTTATGCTATTTGCATCAATTAGCCAAGCGCAACGTCTAAAATCATCATAATAGTAAAGCCTAACATTAAACTTAATGTTGCCAAATCTGTATTATTACCAGATTGTGAGTCAGGTATGAGCTCTTCGACAACAACGAATATCATAGCGCCAGCTGCAAAAGCTAAAGCATACGGTAACACAGGCGTAATCACTAATATTAACGCCGCACCAATCGTAGCAAAAATGGGTTCAACAATTGCAGAAGCTTGGCCGTAATTAAAGGCTTTCCAACGAGATGCACCAGCAGCTCTGATTGGCATAGATAATGCCGAACCTTCTGGAATATTTTGAATCCCAATCCCTATTGCTAAGCCCAAAGCGCCTAGAAATGTTGCTTGGCTATTACCAGTCGCGATACCACCAAAAGCAACACCGATTGATAGACCTTCTGGAATATTATGTAACGTAATGGCAAGTACCAATAGTGTATTCTTACTTAATGACGTTTTTACACCTTCACGGTATTGACTTTTATCTCCAATTCTTTGGTGTAAATGGGGAATAACTGAATCGAGGGCACGTATGAAGATGCCACCAAATAAAAATCCAATTGCAGCGGGTAACCAGGCAGGTAAACTACCATCTTTACCATATTCAATTGAAGGTTGTAATAATGACCAGAAACTGGCGGCAATCATAATCCCAGCAGCAAAGCCTTGCATTGAAGTTAATATGCGTTCATTAACGGATTTGAATACAAACACAGCAGCCGCACCCAATGCAGTGAGTAGCCACGTAATAATACCGGCTATAAGTGCCTGTAAATAGGGCGGTAAACTTTCGAAAAAGTCAATCATAACTCTTGTCTCCTTGTATCATTTAACCTTAAAAAGGTGTATAATATATAGAACTGATTTAAGCTTATCAAAAAATATTTAAAAATTCGATATTTCGATTTGGAAAAGGAAGTAGAAGCATGGAAGCGTATAAAATAGAACACTTAAATAAATCATATGCGGATAAAATCATTTTTGATGATTTAAACCTATCTATTTCTGAACATGAAAAAATAGGACTAGTAGGAATTAATGGTACTGGTAAAAGTACATTACTTAAAGTGATTGGCAATCTAGACGATGATTTTACAGCTGATATTACACATCCTAATCAATATCGTATACGTTATTCTTCTCAAAAACAAGATTTAGATGGCACTATGACGGTCTTCCAAGCTGTACTTAGCTCTGATACAACAACACTTCGAATTATTAAAGCTTACGAAGAAGCCGTAACAAATTACACACAGCACCAAGATGATACGCATTTTCAAAAAATGATGGAAGCGCAAGAAGCTATGGATCGACATCATGCATGGGATTATAATGCAGAAATCAAAACGATCTTATCTAAACTAGGTATTCACGATACGACTAAAAAGATAAGTGAGTTGTCTGGTGGCCAACAAAAGCGAGTCGTACTAGCTAAGACGTTAATAGAACAACCTGATTTATTGTTACTAGACGAGCCAACGAACCACCTTGATTTTGAATCCATTACATGGCTAATCAATTACATCAAACAATATCCTCATACTGTTTTATTTGTAACGCATGATCGTTACTTTTTAAATGAAATCGCGAGTAGAATCATTGAGCTAGATCGAGGTAAACTAAAATCGTATCCGGGTAATTATGAAGATTACATCGCAATGCGAGCTGAAAATGAAATTATCGAACAAAAGCAACAAGACAAACAAAAGGCTTTATATAAACAGGAATTAGCGTGGATGAGAGCTGGTGCTAAGGCAAGAACGACAAAACAACAAGCGCGTATCAATCGTTTTAATGATTTGGAATCAGAAGTTCAAGGCCATCATGCCCAAGATAAGGGTCAACTTAACTTGGCATATTCAAGATTAGGTAAGCAAGTGTATGAACTGGAACACGTATCTAAGCAAATGAATGGTAAAACGTTGTTTGAAGATATTACAGAAATCATTCAAAGCGGTCAGCGTATTGGTATTGTTGGTCCGAATGGTGCTGGGAAAACGACATTATTAAATATTTTAAGTGGAGAAGATAATGATTATACAGGCACGCTTAAAATTGGTCAGACTGTAAAAGTAGCCTACTTCAAACAAACAGAAGAAACGTTAGATAGAGACATACGTATGATTGATTACTTGAGAGAAGAAAGTGAAGTGGCTAAAGAAAAGGATGGCACATCCATTTCTGTAACACAATTACTTGAACGATTCTTATTCCCAAGTGCAACGCATGGTAAGAAAATTTACAAATTATCGGGTGGAGAACAAAAGCGTTTATATTTACTACGTTTGCTCGTACATCAACCTAATGTATTGTTGTTGGATGAGCCAACGAACGACCTTGATACTGAAACATTAACCATTTTGGAAGATTACATTAGTACGTTTGGTGGTTCAGTTATCACTGTGAGTCATGATCGTTATTTCTTAAATAAAGTTGCTCAAGCATACTGGTATATTCATGACGGGAAAATGGAACGTATCGTAGGAACGTTTGAAGATTATGAGGCATACAAGAAAGAGCAAGATAAAATTGCGACATTAGAGAAACAAGCGCAACAACCGAAACAAAAGACAACTGTTCGAAAAAAATCTGGCTTATCATATAAAGAAAAACGTGAATATGAGTCATTGATGGAACGCATTGATCAAACAGAAACACGTTTAGAAGAAATCGATGAAGAGATGATTGCGGCTAGTGCTGATTATGCCAAAATCAAAGAATTAAATGAAGAAAAAGAACAATTAGAGCTAACATATGAAACAGACATCACGAGATGGAGTGAATTAGAAGAACTAAAAGAGCAATAAGGGGAATGTAAAGTATGGAAGCAACATTATCGCATTATTTTGGCTATGAGAAGTTTAGACCGGGGCAAAAAGAAATCATAACTAAAATAATGAATCATCATAATGTGTTAGGTGTATTACCTACAGGTGGTGGGAAATCAATCTGTTATCAAGTGCCTGGTTTAATGTTGGGCGGAACGACGATTGTCATTAGTCCATTAATCTCTTTAATGAAAGACCAAGTCGATCAGCTTAAGGCTATGGGAATTAAAGCCGCCTATTTAAATAGTAGTTTAACCAAGAAACAACAAAAAGACATTGAAAATGATTTAATGAAGGGTCATATTCAATTTTTATATGTGGCACCAGAACGTTTTGATAATCAATATTTTTTAAGTTTATTAAGTCGTATTGATATTCATCTTATCGCATTTGATGAAGCCCATTGTATATCTAAATGGGGTCATGATTTTAGACCTAGCTATCAAAGTGTGATTAAGAAAGTATTCACATTACCCCAAAACTTTACAATTGTCGCACTGACGGCAACAGCAACTGCAGAAGTGCAACAAGATATTATGGAAAAGTTAAACATCGATAGGCATGATGAAGTAAAAACGAGTACAAAACGCCGTAACCTAATTTTTAAAGTGAATCCTACATATCAACGTCAAAAATTTGTCGTAGACTATGTGCAAAAGCATAAAGAACAAGCGGGTATAATCTATTGTTCTACACGTAAACAAGTTGAAGAGTTACAAGAAGCGCTTGACGTTATAAATGTTTCTTCTGCTATTTATCATGCAGGTTTAACAAATAAAGAACGTGAGACAGCTCAAAATGAATTTGTCTATGACAAAGTTAAAGTTGTTATTGCGACAAATGCGTTTGGTATGGGGATAGACAAATCAAATGTTAGATACGTCATACACTACAATATGCCCGGTGATCTGGAATCATATTATCAAGAGGCAGGCCGTGCAGGGCGTGATGGATTAGAAAGTGAATGCATCCTTTTATTTAGTGAGCGTGATAAAGGTTTACATGAATACTTTATTACGGTGTCACAGGCCGATGAGGACTACAAAGATAAAATGGGTGAAAAACTTACTAAAATGATTCAATACACAAAAACAAAAAAATGTCTCGAAGCAACAGTCGTTCATTACTTTGAACCCAATGAAAAGCTAGAAGAGTGTGGCCAATGTAGTAGTTGTATTCAACAAAATAAAACATATGATATGACACAAGAAGCTAAAATGATTATTAGTTGTATTGCACGTATGCGTCAAAAAGAAAGTTATAGTGTGATCATTCAAGTCTTGCGTGGAGAAACAAGTGATTATATTAAGTATAATGACTATGATAAGTTGACGACACACGGCTTAATGAAAGATTATACTACTTCAGAATTAAGTCATTTAATAGACGAATTGCGCTTTAAAGGATTTTTAAATGAATTTGATGAAATATTGATATGTGATGAAAGTGTTAAAAAGCTACTTAATGATGAAATTAAAGTATTTACGACACCATTTAAACAAAAATCTAAAGAGAAGGTTTATATCAATACAGTTGAAGGTGTCGATCGTGCATTATACAGTGAATTGGTTGAAGTACGTCGTAAATTAAGTGAGAAATTAAATATTGCGCCGGTAAGTATCTTTTCAGATTATACCTTAGAAGAATTTGCTAAACGTAAACCGGAATCTAAACAAGAAATGATATCTATTGATGGTGTTGGTAGTTACAAGTTAAAACATTATTGTCCGAAATTCTTAGAAACTATTCACTCTTATAAAGCCAGTATATAAACGCAACATCTAAATATATTAGGAGATCCTGGAACAAACAATGTTATGAGGCGCCTGAGTAAATGCATAGCAACTAACTGAATTGAAAAGTCATTCCAATTTACTTGAGAGTGGGATAATGAATGCACAAAACATTCTATCCTACTCTCTTTATTTTTTATTTATATTGTTATGCTATATTTTTTGAATGTAATTACAATAATATGACTAATTTAATATGAATTCATCATTAAACATGTTTAAATAGGGAATAAGAATGCAAACATTTTAAATAGGTAGATTAAATGAAGGTGACTAAATGATTGAATTTAAAAATGTAACCAAACGTTATGGCGATAATGTAGCTGTCGATAATGTGAGTTTCAAAATCAATGAAGGAGAGTTCTTTGTACTCATCGGCCCATCTGGATGTGGAAAAACGACCACTTTGAAAATGATTAACAGACTAATTCCGTTAAGTGAAGGGTATATTTATTTCAAAGATAAGCCCATTAGCGATTATCCCGTTTATGAAATGCGATGGGACATTGGATATGTGTTACAACAAATTGCACTTTTTCCGCATATGACAATTAAAGAAAATATTGCACAAGTGCCACAGATGAAAAAATGGAAAGACAAAGATATTGATCGACGTGTAGACGAATTACTTACAATGGTTGGTTTAGAACCGGAAAAATATCGTGATCGTAAACCAAATGAATTATCAGGTGGCCAACGCCAAAGAGTTGGGGTAATCAGAGCATTAGCTGCTGATCCTCCAGTCATATTGATGGATGAGCCATTCAGCGCATTGGACCCGATAAGTCGTGAAAAGCTACAGGATGATTTAATAACATTACAAACACAAATAAAGAAGACAATCGTGTTCGTCACACATGATATACAAGAAGCTATGAAGTTAGGCGATCGAATTTGCTTACTCAACAATGGCCGTGTTGAACAAATTGATACACCGCAAGCGTTTCGAGATCAACCTAAAAATGCATTTGTAGAAGAATTTATGGGAAGTCATTTAGATCAAAATCAAGAAACATTGCAGTTGAAAGACTTAAAGATTACAACGCCGCTCACAGAGACAGAAACGCAATACGATTACCCAATCATCAATAGTGATGTCCAATTACGTTCAATTTATTCGAAATTAGCACAGCATGAAGCGGTAATTGTGAATGATGCATCAACTTCTACGCAGTCTCTCTTAAAGCGTGAAGATGTCTTTAAATTTTTATCTCAAGATGACTACGTTAAGGAGGGTAAAGCATGAGTGACTTATTGAGCACCCTCAACGACCGTAAAGGCGAAGTATTTACAACCATTGTAGAACATATTCAAATATCATTTATCGCATTATTAATCGCGATCTTAATCGCTGTTCCACTAGGGATTGCTTTAACGAAAACGAAGCGCTTGTCTGAAGTCATCATGAATATAGCGGCAATATTACAAACTATTCCATCTTTAGCATTATTAGGCTTGATGATTCCAATCTTTGGTATTGGTCGACTTCCTGCAATTATCGCGTTAGTTGTGTATGCCTTGTTACCAATTTTAAGAAATACATATACAGGCATTAAAGAAGTCGATCCATCACTCATTGAAGCTGCTAAAGGTATAGGTATGAAACCGATGCGTCGATTAACGAGAGTTGAGTTACCTATTGCCATGCCAGTGATGATGGCCGGTATTCGTACAGCAATGGTATTAATTATCGGTACAGCAACTTTAGCTGCATTAATTGGTGCAGGCGGACTTGGTGATTTAATCTTATTAGGTATTGACCGTAATAACGCATCACTCATTCTTATTGGTGCGATTCCTGCTGCATTACTCGCTATTATGTTTGATGTGATATTGCGATATATGGAGAAATTGTCTTACAAGAAATTATTAATCACTGTTGGAGTGATGATCCTTATTATATTATTGGTCATTGTTGTACCACTTTTCGGGAAAAAAGGGGACACAATTACGCTTGCAGGTAAATTAGGTTCAGAACCCTCAATTATTACAAATATGTATAAAATTTTAATTGAAGATGAAACAGACAATACAGTTGATGTTAAAGATGGTATGGGGAAAACATCATTCCTCTTCAATGCTTTGAAATCAGATGATATAGATGGTTATTTAGAATTTACAGGTACAGTGTTAGGAGAATTAACGAAAGAAGATTTAAAATCTAAAAAAGAAGGTGCTGTATATCAACAAGCTAAACAAAGTTTAGAGAAAAAATATGACATGACTATGTTAGAACCTATGAAGTACAACAACACGTATGCGTTAGCAGTAAAAAAGGATTTCGCTAAAGAGAATAATATTAAAACGATAGGTGATTTACAAAAAGTCGAGGACAAACTTAAACCAGGATTTACGATGGAATTTAACGACCGTCCTGATGGCTACAAAGCTGTGTCTAAAGCTTATGGACTCGATTTATCAAATATTAAAAAAATGGAGCCAAAATTACGATATACTGCAGTCGAAAAAGGCGATATCAATTTAATTGATGCGTATTCAACCGATGCGGAATTAAAACAATATGATATGGTCGTTTTAAAGGATGATAAGCATGTCTTCCCACCATATCAAGGTGCACCGATGTTTAAAGAGAAATTCTTAAAAGAACATCCTGAAATTAAAAAACCATTGAATAAGTTAAAAGGTAAAATTTCAGATGAAGAGATGCAAGAAATGAATTATAAAGTTACCGTAAAAAATGAAGATCCTTATAAGGTTGCAAAACATTATCTTGAACAAGAAGGTTTAGTCAAATAAAAGAAGTGTATAGCGATTGACACATCGATTATTTTAAGGCTACTTGATAAAAGTGCCTTTGATGATTGCTAGACTGAAAAACGCTAACATTAAGTTTCTCATAGTACAAATGATGCTCAGGGAGCGGGACAACGAATTGATTTCAATTTCTGTCCTGCTTCTTTTTTTAGTGAGAATTTCGTATAGACAATTGTAATCTGATTTAATTTTATTTACACTAATGAATAAATACACAAAATTAGCGTGTATGGTTTTAGGGGGGAGAAAATGAATACAAAGAACTATTCTAGACAAGAAATAGTGGAGAGTGTACCTCAAAAAGGATTTTTCGGTCATCCTAAAGGTTTAAGTACACTATTCTTTACTGAATTTTGGGAGCGATTCAGTTACTATGGTATGAAAGCCATTTTAGCTTATTATCTGTACTATTCTGTTAGTAAAGGTGGCTTTGGTTTACCACAAGGGACAGCACTACAAATTGTATCGTTATACGGTGCACTTATCTATATGTCTGGTACCATCGGAGGTTGGATTGCAGACAGAATGATTGGCACACGTCATGCTCTGTTTTATGGTGGCATACTTATTATGTTTGGACATATTCTGTTGACGATACCGGGTAGTTTAACCGTAGTTATGATTGCATTATTACTGCTTATTATTGGTACAGGTTTATTGAAACCTAATATCTCAACTACCGTTGGAGAATTATATGACCATAATGACAGACGTTTAGATGCAGCATTTACAATTTTTTATATGGGTATTAACCTAGGTAGTTTTTTAGCACCATTTGCGACAGGATATTTACAAACAAGACTAGGATTTCACTATGGTTTCGCTGTAGCTGCAGTAGGTATGTTCGTAGGATTAGTGACATACTATATTACCAATAAAAAGAACTTAGGATTAGCTGGTTTAAGTGTGCCTAATCCGCTTCGCAAAGAAGAAATCAAAAGGTTATCAATTATTACTGGTATTATCGTGTTAATTTTCGCAATTATCCTACTTATCTTGCAATTTACTGGACAATTAAGTCTATCTAGTTTTAGTATGATTGTTACATTCGTAGGTATCGTATTACCGATTTGTATTTTTGTTTATATGTTATCAAGTCATAAGACGCGTAAAGAAGAGCGTTCAAGAATTTATAGTTACATACCGTTATTTATTACATCTGTTGCATTCTGGATGATTCAAGAACAAGGTTCAACAGTTTTAGCTAACTTTGCAGATCAGAAGACAGAACTAAGTTTGGCTAAACTGACAAATGGTGTTCTCGATTTTCATATACCAGCAGCGTGGTTCCAGTCGATTAACCCGGTATTTATCATAATATTAGCACCTATCTTTGCTAGTATATGGACGAAATTAGGTAAGCATAATCCAAGTACAGTATACAAATTTGCACTAGGTGCAATTTTCGCTGGGTTATCTTATTTAGTCATGATTATACCGTTAAGTAGTCATGTTCAAATGATTCATCCTATTTGGTTGGTGTTAAGTTTCTTCTTAATCACATTGGGAGAATTATGTATTTCACCAGTTGGGTTATCAGTAACGTCTAAATTAGCACCTGCAAAATTCTCAGCACAGATGATGGCACTATGGATGTTAAGTAACGCGACTGCACAAAGTATCAATAGTCAAATTGTTGTCCTATTTAAAATTATTAGTGAAAAAGAATTCTTCTTATATTCTGGATTGTTTACACTTCTCATTGGTGTGATCTTAGTTGCGATTTCTCCAATTGTTAAAAAAGCAATGAATGGCGTACATTAAGATACGATAGCAGTCCTGCAATTTGATATTGTGTAAGGCAACATCGTTTATGATTGAATAAACATTTTATATTTATGAAAAGGAGTGGTTGGCAATGAAACAACAATTAAATCAATTAACAGCGTATCAACCAGGTTTATCACCACAAGCACTTAAAGAAAAACATGGCATTGAAGGGGACCTATATAAACTTGCCTCAAATGAGAATTTATATGGCCCTTCTCCAAAAGCAAAAGAAGCAGTTCAAGCACACGTAGATGAATTATTCTACTACCCGGAAACTGGGTCGCCATCACTACGCAAAGCGATTAGTGAGCACTTGAATGTGGATGCGTCTAGAATTCTATTTGGTGCTGGGTTAGATGAAGTTATCTTGATGATTTCAAGAGCGGTATTAACACCGGGTGATAAGATTGTAACGAGTGAAGCAACATTTGGTCAGTACTATCACAACGCGATTGTAGAGTCAGCTGATGTTGTCCAAGTACCATTGAAAGATGGTGGCTTTGATTTAGATGGGATTATAAAAGAAGTAGATGAAGATACTGCCTTAGTATGGTTATGTAATCCTAACAACCCAACTGGAACGTATTTCAATCATGATGAACTAGAACACTTTTTAGAACAAGTGCCTAGTCATGTACCAGTATTGATTGATGAAGCATACTTCGAGTTCGTTACGGCAAATGATTATCCTGATACATTGAAATTGCAAGAACGTTTTGATAATGCATTTTTATTAAGAACGTTCTCTAAAGCTTATGGCTTAGCAGGATTACGTGTAGGTTATGTTGTTGCTACGAATGAAGCAATTGAAAAATGGAACATCATTCGTCCACCATTTAATGTCACTCGTATTTCAGAATATGCCGCCATTGCAGCGTTAGAAGATCAAGACTATTTAAATGAGATTACAGCTAAAAATGCTGTCGAACGTCAGAAATTTTATGCTATACCGCAAAGTAAACATTTCTTACCAAGTCAAACGAACTTTGTATTTGTGGTCACAAACAAAGCACAAGAATTATACGAAGCATTATTAAATGTTGGTTGTATTACACGACCATTTCCAACTGGTGTACGTATTACAATCGGATTCCCAGAACAAAATGACAAGATGATAGAAGTATTGAAACACTTTGATTATTAAAGACGAATCTAACGGATTAAGCTTTCGATGCAAGATAATTGAATCAGTTCTGATAGTGCTATAAATTTAAATATAGCAAGAGAGTGGTACAATCAATTCGATATGAATTCTGTACCACTCTCTTTTGAATTTTTGCTATACTTTAACAGTATATAGGTGATGATTAAGGGAGAGATATTATGTCTAGAAAATCTATAGCTATTGATATGGATGAAGTCTTAGCAGACACATTAGGTGCCATTATTGAAGCGGTTAA
The DNA here is from genome assembly GCF_017892405.1 of Staphylococcus sp. GDY8P85P. Taxonomy (NCBI): domain Bacteria; kingdom Bacillati; phylum Bacillota; class Bacilli; order Caryophanales; family Staphylococcaceae; genus Staphylococcus; species Staphylococcus sp. GDY8P85P. Next base: position 33,372 of record NZ_JAESLA010000049.1, read on the forward strand.
TGTTAAAACTGAATTAGGGATCACGGTTGAGTCGCTCAATGGTCAAAAGCTTAAAAACGTGATACCGGAACATGATGGATTAGTGCGTGATATTTTAAGAGCGCCTGGCTTTTTTAGAAATCTAAAGGTAATGCCACATGCACAAGAGGTAGTTGAGAAATTAACAGAACATTACGATGTTTACATTGCAACAGCGGCGATGGATGTACCAACATCATTTCATGATAAATATGAATGGTTACTTGAGTTCTTCCCATTTTTAGACCCTCAACAATTTATCTTTTGCGGTCGTAAAAATATAGTAAAAACAGATTATCTCATTGATGATAATCCTCGACAATTACAAATTTTTGAAGGAGAACCAATCATGTTTACTGCGTCTCATAATGTTAATGAAGAACGCTTTAAACGTGTTAATGGGGCTCTATAATAAATTGGAC